>DASCOS010000004.1 GCA_036012125.1 Vicinamibacterales bacterium
CTGGCACTGACCGGTTGCGTGGAACCAGCGGTTGAACCCGTACCAGGCCTTAAGGCCTTCGCCGGTGCACGTATTATCGACGGCAATGGCACCACGATCGAGAATGGCATTCTAGTCGTCCGAGACGGTCGTGTCGAAGCGGTCGGAGCGTCCGACTCTGTGTCCGTACCGGCTGGTGCCGAACAACTTGATCTAACGGGCCGAACGATCATTCCGGGTTTCATTAATAGTCATGGTCACGTCGGCGCTACTAGGGGACTCGAGTCAAACCCTGAGTTGTACACCCGTGGTAACTTGCTGCATCAGTTGGAACTGTATGCCCGCTACGGCGTCACCACGGTCTTTAGTCTCGGCGGCGATGATCAGGCAGGTGTCACTCTCCGCGATGAACAGGATTTATCACTCGATCGAAGTCGGCTATTCGTTGCTGGCCCGGTTGTTAACGGCGCAACGGCGGAAGATGTTGAGCCCCTCGTCGACGAAATCGCCGGAATGGGAGCCGACATAATCAAGATCCGTGTCGACGATAATCTCGGGTCTACCACTAAGATGCCGGAAGAGGCGTGGCGTGCTGTGATTGAACGAGCACACGAACATGGCCTACGAGTAGCTGCACACGTGTTCTACCTAGATGATGCGAAAAAGCTAGTCGAGGCCAACGTCGATTTTCTCGCCCACAGTGTTCGGGACACGGACGTCGACCAGGAACTGATTGACGGCATGCTTGAGCGAGACGTGTGCCTAAGTCCAACACTGATGCGCGAGGTTTCAACATTCGTTTACGAATCACGGCCTGACTTCTTCGACGACCCTTTCTTCCTTCGGGCCACCGACCCCAATGTGATCATTGGGCTCGAGGATCCCGTTCGCCAAGCGCGGATTCAAGATAGCGAGAGTGCTCAAGGGTATAAAGCAGCGCTTGAAGTGGCAATGCGGAATGTCAAAGCGCTGTCTGACGCTGGAGTGCATATCGCATTCGGCACTGACACAGGTCCGGTCGGCCGCTTCCAAGGTTATTTCGAACAGCTCGAACTCGAGCGGATGGTTGAAGCCGGCTTAACTCCTTTACAGGCACTCGTTTCTGCTACTGGTGACGCCGCGGGGTGCATGGAGGTTAGCGAGGACCTGGGCACTCTGGCGATGGGTAACTGGGCAGATTTCGTGGTGCTGTCGGCGAACCCGCTGGACGATATCCTTAACACGCGATCGATTGAATCAGTTTGGATCGCAGGAAATCTTGTCCCAACCGTCGGTTGAGCGGCTTCTTCAATCGCTGCCGAACGAGGTCTCGTTCACGGTTAAGAAGGCCGGGGGGCGTAGATCCTTCTCAGAAGGACTCGTGAATCCTAGAAGCTTTTGTTGTCTCTTCATCTGCCCAAATCCCTAAACTCACGGATAACCCAAGGAGACATCGGAAACAGTGACGGCAAGGCGCTCAGTCGCGGTTGCGTTGTACCGTGCACTTGCCAAAGACCCTTTCTACCGTACGATCGCAGGCGCCCAGCATCGAGACACACCGGCATTCAAAACTGCACTTGTGCAGTATTTCGAATACGCCTTGGACGAAGCTGAGGCAATCGGCAAGTTGGTCGTGGACGAAGGGCAGCTCGGTGCCGCCGCTTGGTTTCTCCCGATAGCGCCCGGGATCACGCAGGAGGCAAAAATCCGGAAAGAGCGAGCGCTTCACGAAGTGCTTAGCGAAGCCGGACTGGTCACCTATCAACGGATTACTGAATTTATGAGCCAGCGGTCACGGGTCTGCATCCCGGCGGATGCATGGTATCTGTCGATTGTTGGCATCACACCGAAAGCACAAGGGAAGGGGCTGGGGCGAAAATTGCTCGAGCCAACGCTCACCGAAGCTGACGAGGCCAAGGCCGTCTGTTATCTTGAAACGTTCAGCATGCGCAACGTAACGTTCTACACTCGGCTTGGGTTCGACGTTATTGGTATGCCCCACGAACCAACAACCGGGGCCCACTATGCAATCATGGTGCGTCGCCCAAGCCCTGATTCTTCCAATATCGCTCCAGACCTAGCCAGCACAATCTGAGCGGCACTGCGTCCTCGTAGTGGCGGGCCGCCGTTTCAGGCAACCGTTGGCGAAGCAACTTCGAGACGGCAGTTGTAAAACTTGAGAGCCCATCCTCGCGGGATTCCTGCGCCACGACCCGTCTAGCGATCTCGGCCAACTCAGCGAGATGGTCCACAAACGTACGCATATGGTTCATTACGTCAGTGTGTGGACCGAAATGGGTTAGAAACAGGGTGCTAGCTCGCCAGCGTTCGATTACCTCGACGCTCGTGCGCCAAGCCGCTAGGTCGAGGTCGGGAGGTGGTGTTGGAGGCAGTATATAAGGCGAAGGACCCACACGAATACCAGCTGTGTCACCCACAAAGGCGATGCCACTGTCTCGGTCGAAATAGCTAACGTGATGACGTGCGTGGCCTGGGGTGTAGGCTACTTCCAGTTCCCGCTCCCCAATTCGAATCCGTTCACCGCCCATAAGGCCGCGTAAGTTGGTTTCTGGCACAGCCTTGAATTCTCCCCACAATTGTTCGAGTTCATCGACCCAAATTTGTCGAGCACTCGCAATCAGACGCGCTGGGTCGACCATGTGACTGACCCCAGTCACGTGAACATAGACAGTAATTTCTGGATTCTCGTTCACGATCGCTCCAGTGGCCCCAGCGTGATCGAAATGGATGTGAGTCAGAAGGATCGCCCGAATGTCGGAGACAGCAATGCCATGCCGCCTCAGCTCGGACCCAAGCGTTTCCAAGGTCGCAGCTGGTCCTGGATCAACTATAGCGGCGCCGAAACTGCCGTGCAGCACGCCTGCCGCGATCACTTCCGATTGACCTTGGAAGTGCAAGTCGATGTAACTAATATCACGCGTCAGTCGATTCATGATTCGTGGGCGTATAAAGCCGAGCCTGACGATGCTATCTTACTACGCCGATCTGTGTATCGTGGTTTAACGGACAACTGCTTGACGTCATTAGATCGCTCCCATAGGCTGGTCGAAGAAACTCTACAAAACCGACGATGCCATACAATGAAGAACCCAGCGGTCAAACGCGGGAGCGAGTCCGGTCGGTCTCAAAAGAACCACCTCGGTATCGTGTGCTGCTTCACAACGATGACTACACCACTATGGAGTTCGTTGTGAAAGTGTTGGAGTCGGTGTTCCATAGGTCCCCCGCCGAGGCCTACCGAATCATGATGCAAGTGCATAGCCAGGGCCAAGGGCTCTGCGGCATCTATCCCTACGACGTCGCCGAGACCAGGGCCCTTACGGCACAGGACCTCGCCCGTCACGAGGGCTTTCCGCTACAAACCTCCATCGAGAAAGAATGAGGAATCTCTCACTATGTTCAGTGCATCGCTCGAGTTAATTCTCAGCATTGCGTATCGAGAGGCCGAATCAAGGCGCCACGCGGACCTCACGCTGGAACATCTCCTGTATGCACTTGCACACGACGTCGAGGCTGAAAAAATCATGCAAGCCTGTGGCGCTGATTTACCAGCACTTCGCCACGATCTTGATAACTATTTACAGCGTGAGACTGAGCGGTTTCCAAGACACAGTCCTGGGGAACCGGTTCAGACGCTGGCCTTTCGCCGGGTCTTACAAACAGCAGTGCTGCATGTACAGAGTGCTGGTAAAGATGAAGTTCACTCGGGCGATGTGCTCGCTGCAATCCTTCAACAAACCAATTGCTTCGCAGCGGAGCAGTTACTTGCGCAGGGCGTCACCAGGCTCGATGTGCTGAACTACATCTCTCACGGTATTGCTAAGGTTCCACCAGCGCCAAGCCGTGACGGCGTCACGCCGGACCAGACCGTCCACGCCGGTGCGGAAGATGATGCGCCGACCGTACAGCGGGATCCCCTAGCAGCTTTCACTGTGAATCTTTCCGAGCGTGCAGCTGCCGGCCAAGTCGATCCCCTTATCGGACGCTCCGTTGAGTTACAACGGACAATGGAGGTTCTCTGTCGGCGCCGAAAGAATAATCCGGTTTTTATCGGTGACGCTGGGGTAGGTAAAACAGCCCTAGCCGAGGGACTCGCCGCTCGATTGCTTGACACGACCGTCCCAGCACCACTCCAGGGAGCCGAGGTCTTTTCACTCGATACGACGGCGCTCCTTGCTGGAACTCGTTTCCGGGGCGATTTTGAAGAGCGCTTCAAAGCGGTACTGGCTTCGCTGCGTCAGCACGCGAAACCTATCCTTTTCATCGATGAGGTGCACGCCACGGTTGGCGCGGGCGCAACGACCGGTGGCACTTTGGACCTCGCAACTCTTATCAAGCCCGTGCTCAGCGCCGGTGAAGTTCGAGTGATCGGATCGACCACGATTGAAGATTTTAAGCATATCGAGAAGGACCGTGCGTTGGCTCGCCGGTTGCAGAAAATCACAGTCGACGAACCCAGTCCCGAAGAAGCTATAAAGATTCTAAAGGGCCTGCATGCACGCTATGCCGAACATCACGGCATCGAATACACAGACGCCGCACTCACGACAGCAGTAAAGCTTGCCGGACGCCATCTTCGCGACATCCGACTCCCAGACAGTGCAATTGACGTTCTCGATGAGGCGGGTGCCATGCTTAGGCTGCGCTGCACCGAGACACAACCCGAAGGTAACAAAGATCGCGCTGCCACCCCGACAGAGAAAATGGTGACGGCGGCGGACATCGAGCATGTGGTCGCCCGAATGGCAGGAATCCCTGAGCAACAAGCCTCAGCGTCCGACAAAGAACGTCTCCGTACGCTGGAGGAAGCACTGCAACGGGTCGTCTTCGGGCAGGACGACGCAGTTGCAGCAGTTGCCAAAGCGATCAAGCGGTCGCGCGCTGGCCTCGGACAGCCAGAGCGGCCAGCCGGCTGTTTCCTGTTCACCGGACCTACTGGGGTGGGAAAGACCGAGTTAGCGAAACAGTTAGCTATCCATCTGGGCAACGAATTCCTCCGTTATGACATGAGTGAGTACATGGAAAAACATTCCGTTGCTCGACTGATCGGAGCGCCACCAGGTTACGTAGGCTTCGAACAGGGGGGGCTGTTAGTTGACGCACTTAGAAGCCATCCCTACGCCGTTGTGCTTCTCGACGAAATCGAGAAAGCCCATCAAGATCTGTTAAACATCCTTTTACAGGTGATGGACCATGCAACACTAACCGACAGCACTGGCCGGAAAGCTGACTTCCGGCAGGTCGTGCTAATCATGACGTCTAACGCTGGCTCCCGGGAAATGAGCGCTGGTGCTATTGGATTTAGCGGGGGACGATCGAAGGCGGTGCGAGGTCGGATCAAAGCAGCTATCGAGCGGATCTTTAGCCCTGAGTTCCGTAACCGGCTCGACACGACTGTAACCTTTGGGGCACTTACACCAGACGTGATGGAAATGATTGTCGAGAAATTTATCCTTCAACTCGAAGCGCAGCTCGCGGAGCGGCGTGTGGCGATCACCCTCGAAACCGGAGCGCGCCAGTGGCTTGCCACAAAGGGTTATGACCCGGTTTACGGGGCTCGTCCGCTCGCTCGGATCATTCAGGCAGAGGTTAGAGACCGTCTCACTGAGGAAATCTTGTTCGGCCAGCTGGAAACCGGTGGCACTGTCCGGATTAGCTTGGCGGATGGAGACGGCCCTCTCAAGTTCGCGTTCGAGCCGAGCGCTAAGCCTTCGCAGACAGCCAACGCGGTCGCAGGCCCAGAAACGGTCGGCTAATTAAGATGATTCAGTTGACCACCACGATTCGGTAATTACCTCACTGGAAGCTGAAGCAGCCATGCTCAAGCGTTCAAGGTTTAGCCAGACGTTAGGGGGTTAGTAGTAATGCCAACACTAGGTGGCGGATGCCGGGTCATCGAACCCAACGAGGGACAAATTAGCTGTGAGGGTACTAGGCGGCGGTGGTGGACAGTGGGTGCAGCGGTAGCTGCCGCACGCGACATCGAGCAGTCGGTCAGCCAATTCGATAAAGGCCTCTCTCCGGGTCAAATAAATCCCACCAGCGAGGAGGTTCATTACGTCTCGGCAGGATCAGGCACCTGTTACGTTGATGGATACGGTTACCAAGTCAAAATTGGCTCCGCCGTTTACGTAGCACCGGGTAAAGAGTGTTGCTTCGACACGCCGACAGGCGACCTTGAAGTCGTGAGCGTCTGCTGCCCTCAGATTCGTGACTCGCGTTTCGACCTCCCGGCAAACACATGCCCAGCCGACTCTGGGGAGACCAAGCCCGTAGTCGTCGTGCATCAGGACAACCGAAAGTCGATTCCAACAGGTGACCGATGGTTCAAGTTACTCGTCGACAAGAGTGTCGGCTGCCAACACGTTACGCAGTTCCTCGGATTCATTCCCAAGTCCGAGGCTCCAGTACATCATCACACTTACGAAGAAGCGATTTATATCGTTGAAGGACACGGCGTGCTGTGGGCTAATGGTAAAGAGGCGCCGGTCGCGCCCGGCAGTTGTATCTACCTTCCCAGACGGGTTAAGCATTCAATGAAGAACTTAGAAGACACGCCTATTCGCCTGATGGGAGTATTTCATCCGTCTGGTAGCCCGGCCACTAGGTACCATGAGTAACACATAATCAGTCAATTCAACGTTATCTTTGCAAGACGTGCTAGGTGAGAGGTAACTAGTAAGTGTTGAGCGTCACGAACCAACAACTCTTAACTCGGGAGAAACTTATGAGGATGATCGATCGCCGGCGATTCCTGCATTTTGGTGCGGCGAGTGGCGTGTTTGGCCTTACGACGAAGCGAGCTGAGCAAGCGGCAGTGGCATCATCGCAACCACAGGCCTCAAGCGAACAAAGTGTAAAGCTCTACGGCGACGGTCTCGGACTAACCCCGGACGATTCAGTCAAGCTCTTAACGCGCCTCGTTGAGGAAGGAGAAGGGATCCAAGCAGATTCGTATTCCAATGGTGGAGTCGTCGAGGAACTAGAGCAGGCTTTCGCCGCGGCACTTGGAAAAGAACGAGCTGTCTTCATGCCGACTGGCACGCTGGCCAATCACCTAGCCGTTCGGATGCTCGCTGGTGGGCCTAGCCGGGCAATCGTCCAGGCTGAGAGCCATCTTTACAACGATACCGGTGACACCGTCCAGACCCTAAGTAACATCCAGCTGGTCCCATTAGCCCCTGGTCGCGCAACTTTCACGTTGGATGACGTAAGGATACTACTTGACCGCACCTCCAGTGGGCGAGTTGCCACACCCGTATCAGTTATTTCAATCGAATCACCAGTGCGGAGAAGGTCGGGTGAGATTTTTAACGAAACCGAGATGGATAAAATCACAGAATTTGCTCGGCAGAACGGTATCCGTACACACCTCGACGGCGCACGGATTTTCCTACAAACCGGTTTCGGAGGACGGTCAGCCGCCGATTATGCCAGGCCTTTCGATACCGTCTACGTCTCGCTCTACAAGTACTTCAACGCGCCATCAGGTGCGATTCTCGCTGGGCCGAGTGCCTTGCTGGACCAAATGTTTCATACGCGGCGTATGTTTGGCGGTGGTCTTGCCCATGTGTGGCCTTTCGCAGCGATCGCACTACACTATTTCCGGGGGTTCCCCGAGCGCTACGCGCGAGCTGTTCATGTATCAAATGAATGGAAGCAGCTAATCAGCAAGCACGACGCTTTTTCCATTAAACCAGTCCCAGCAGGCACGAACCTTTTCTTGCTTCAAGTGAAGTATCCAGACCTCGACCTGTTCCGTAATAAGCTCGCGCACCAAGATGTGCGTCTCCCAGCACCACTCGGTGATGGTTCTGGCTTCAGGCTAGGTATCAACGAATCATGGAGCCGCATAACCTCATCCGAACTGGCCGGTATGTTTGTGCAGGCAGTTGAAGCGTGAACCTTAAAGTCCACCGCATGACATCTGAAACAGGTATTCTTGAGGCATGCTGACTCTAATGCTGGCGCTGCACTCGTTGATCCGATGGGCCGCGATCGCGTTTGGATTCGTGATCGTCATCCGGGCATTGTCCAGTATGTCAAAGGGAAATTTCGAAGATGACGACGGAAGGTTCGGCCGGTTGTTCGCGATTTCGCTCGATGTCCAAATGCTCCTCGGTATACTCATGTATCTCTTCTTCAGCACCATCACGACATCAGCGTTCGAGAACCTGGGGAGCGCGATGAGTAACTCGGTAACACGCTTTTGGATCGTTGAGCATCCGACGATGATGCTCGCAGCTCTTGTGTTCGCGCATATCGGCGTCGTCCGGGTGCGTAAAGCGCCCGAAGCGAAGGCGAAACACCGCACTGGATTGATCTTTTTCGGAATCGCCATGCTACTGATCCTGCTCGGGACACCTTGGCCGTTCTCGGTGGCAGCAAGACCGATTCTGCCGTTCCTATAACCCTAGGACGGATATAAAGGTTGCGAGTTAAGGGGGCAGACCTCTCTGTCCCGTTGGGATGTTGTGTCACGCTCAACCCCAGGGATCGAGAACTAGTCAGGCGTTCGCCATCTCAGTGAGGTCGGCGGGTAGTGCTTCGAGATGCTCCCGAACACGGGCAAGGAACTGGAAGGCGGCCATGCCATCACTTGCACGGTGGTCGAAGGTAAGAGACATCATCATGACCGGCCTGATTGTGATGGCTTCATCGACCACAACCGGCCGCTTAATTACAGCACCGAGGCCAAGAATCGCCACCTCGGGCTGATTCAGAATGGGCGTGCCGGTGAGGCCTCCGAAGATACCGGGGTTCGTCAGTGTGAAAGTGCCACCCTGTACATCTTCTGGCGTGAGACGGTGAGATCGTGCGCGCACAGCTAATTCTTTTATCGACTTTGCAAACCCTGCGAGAGACCTCTCTTCAGCCTTACGGATCACCGGCACAATTAGCTCACCTGACTCAGGCAGCGCAACGGCGATTCCAAGATTAACCGACGGCTTCAGCACGATCTCGTCGCCAACAACCGAGGCGTTCAATGCACGAAACTCCCCAAGAGCTTTAACCGCCGCCTCTGCAACAAGCACGGTATAAGTAAGCGGTGCACCCACGCTCGCCTCAAAACGTTGACCGGCCGTTTCCATTAGTTCAGCAGCACGCGACATGTCGCAATCAACAATGGCCGTTGCGTGGGGACTGATCCGCGTGGACCAACTCATGTGGTGCGCGATCTTCTTACGCACTGCCGACATCTGTATCCGCTCATCTCCGTCCTGCGGTTGATACAGGTACTCCTTTGGAGGGCTGCCCGCGGAGTTATCCGACTCTAAGGGCGAGGTTGCTTGTTGGCGAATATACTGCTCGACGTCACGCTTTGTCACACGACCACCGTGGCCAGAGCCCTGTAACGTTGCCAATGTGTCGAGCGACATGCCACAGCGCTCTGCGGTCTTAAGAACGGCTGGGCTAAACGAATGCGACGGAGTCGTCGACGCAGACGGTTCGTCGGTCTTCTCGGATTCTCGCCTGAAGGAAATCACCTGGGACGATTGCGCTGCCTGAAAATGGCCACCCGGTTCATCCCCCTTCTTTCCATCCGGTTCACTTGTATCGGCCTTCGATTGCCTGCCTTCGCCGGGGGAGGCAGTTTTCACATCCTCTCCGGATTCAGTAATCACCGCCACAGGCGTTCCAATATCAACCGTTTCGCCCTCCTTCACAAGAATCTCGGTTAACGTCCCCGCCGCAGGAGCCGGCACCTCAGTGTCAACCTTGTCGGTCGTGATTTCAAAGAGAGGTTCATCACGGTCAACAACGTCGCCAACCTTTTTCAACCACTTAATAATTGTGCCTTCGGCGATCGACTCCCCCATTTGGGGCATTACTATTTCAATCATGATGCTGGAAGCAGGCTCATCTAAATAGGGTTAGTACTCCAAAACGTTCTTAGCGGCAGTATAGATCTTTTCCTCGGTCGGAAGCATCGCATCCTCTAGTGACGCCGCGAAGGGAGACGGAACGTCCAATGCGCCCACTCGTGTCACCGGCGCGTCAAGCACATCAAATGCCTCCTGCGCGATGATCGCCGCCACCTCACCACCGAAGCCACCGGTGAGCTGTGCTTCATGGACGACCAGTGCACGGGAGGTTTTTCGCACGCTCACTAGAAACGTGTCCCGGTCCAGCGGGCATAGGCTGCGCAAATCGACAACCTCGCATTCGGCACCCTCCCGCGATAATCGCTCGGCCACCGCCAGCGATTCGTGAACCATTGCACCATATGTTACAACCGTTAAATCTGATCCCTCTCTTTTGACGTCGGCGACACCTATCGGAACCACGTAGTCCTCATCAGGCACGTCCTCCTTGATCCTGCGGTAGAGGTGCTTGTGTTCAAAGTAGACCACTGGATTGTTGTCTCGGATTGCTGCAATCAGCAATCCCTTAGCGTCGTAAGGCGTTGAAGGCTGAACCACCTTCAAGCCTGGCACATGCGTGAACCACGCTTCGGGGTTCTGTGAATGGTAGGGTCCACCACGAAAGCCACCCCCCGCAGGACCTCGGAAGACAACTGGCATCGGAATGCCCCAGCGGTAGTAGTTCTTCGCGGCGTAGTTGACAATTTGATCGAACGCACAGGCAATGAAATCAGCAAACTGAAACTCGACAACCGGCCGGAGGCCCTCAACAGCTGCTCCACACGCTGCACCGGTAAAGCCACTCTCGCTGATCGGCGTATCGATTACGCGATCTTCACCAAACTCATCCAGAAAGCCGACGGTTACTTTGAAGGCCCCGCCAAAAACCGCAATGTCCTCACCAAGGAGAATCACGTTGTCATCGCGCCTCATCTCGTCGCGCAATGCCTGACTGATCGCCTCGAGGTAGGTGATAACCGCCATAGGATTACCTCACGGTGCGAAGAGCCGGTCTGTCACGCTGTCGGGCGATGCCTCAGGCTGTGCCTCGGCCCACACCACCGCATCCTCAATCGTCTGGACGCATTCATTGTTGATCGCTTGCACCTCAGCCTCGCCTAGCCCACCGGCCCCGGACAGGTACTCAGCGAACAGTCGCAGCGGGTCACGCCTCTCCCAAAACTCTCGCAAGTCAGCACTGACATAGCCCATGTCGTCATGCTCGCCGTGCCCGCGAGCACGAAACGTCTTGAACTCAACCAAATAGGGTCCATTGCCAGCACGCGCGTGATCAATCGCTCGCCTGGCCACGCGTCTGACTTCGAAGATGTCGTTGCCGAAGGCAACCTCTGACGGAATATTGAAGGCCGGTGCACGGTCAGCCACATTCTCAACCGGCATTTGTTTTTCAATGGTGGTCGAATAGGCAAAGCAGTTATTTTCCACAACGACGACCAGAGGCAATTTGTGAATGGCCGCAAAGTTGAGGCCTTCGTAAAAATCACCAGGACTGGTGGCCCCATCACCAGTAAAAGCGATATAAACCCGCGGCTGCTTTCTGATTTTAAAGGCAAGTGCGAATCCTGCACCCGACGGGATCCAGGAAGCCATCGAACCGTTATGGTAGGGCGCGATGCCGTACTGCCGGATGTCAGCAAAGAACAGGCCAAGTTCGCGGCCGTGCGCCGGTGGTACATCGCGGCCCAGCCATCGGGCAATAACGTGTTTCGGCTCGACGCCACGTAAAAACCATCCTGCCAAACCACGCGCGACTGTCGAGAAGTAGTCGTCTCGCTCAAGGAGACTGACAACACCAGTACAAATTGCTTCCTGCCCGATCGCCAGATAGACAGCACCGACGATCTTCCCCTGGCGGTAGAGGGCGGCCAGTTTCTGGTCGCAAGCACGAGCCAATCGCATCGTCCGGTACCAGACCGCTAATTGGTCACGTGAGATGATTTCGTCGGTTGCGATCGAGGTCCTGTCAAGTGCTGGGTCTAGAAAAATCTCGGACTTCGACATAATTACCACCGGTCACTGACTGTTACCCGCCGTCGTGACCAGGGTTCCCTGGTCGTCATACACATCAACGGGACCGAAAGAGGTTAGCGCGTCAGAGATCCGCTCCCCATCACCAACGGCGACAATGTGTAGCCGATCGGCATCGAGATACTTCATCGCAACTTCCTGTACTTGCTCGCGCGTTACCGACATAATTCGCTCGGGATACCGTTCCCAATAATCGTCTGTTAGGTCGTAGAGATGACGGACGACGGAATTGCCGAGTAAGGTGCTCGGCGACTCGAGAGAAAGTGCAAAGCTCGCAATGATCGATCTCTTGGCATCCTGGAATTCCTGTTCGGGAACCACTTCATCGCGGATTCTCTTCAACTCTCGGAGCAACTCGGCCAAAGCATCTCCAGTTACTTCAGTGCGTATCTCGGTGGAAGCCTCCCAATCACCGCGATACCGCAGCGCCGTGAAGGAACTGTAAGCGCCATAGGTGTAGCCTTTGTCCTCACGCAGGTTCATAAATAGACGTCCTGTTGCACCGCCTCCTAGAATCTGATTCATCACCGTGAGAACGTCGTAGTCCTGACTGGTGCGTTTAATTGCCTGTGTACCAACAACAAGATTCGTTTGGACAGATGCAGCACGGTTGATTAAGTAGAGCTTCGACGGACCGATGGGTTCAGGGTCTTGTACCGTCGGCCGTGGTCTCTCCGTTCGAGCCCACGCACCGAGGTGCTTCTCCACCAAGGTGCGCGCATCAACCATTGAGATGTCGCCGGCCATAGCAAACACGGCATGGTCGGGAATATAGTGCGTTCGGTGAAAGCTGAGCAGGTCGTCACGCGTGGTCCTATCGAGTGTCTCCGGTGTCGCCGAGGTTCGGCCAGCAGGATGGTTGCCATAAATGGCTCCATTGAGGCGTTCGACCGCCAGAAAGCCTGGCCGAGTCCTTTGCTGCATTAAACCAGCACGCTCACGGTCTTTAAACAAAGCGAGCTCCTCCTCAGGAAAGGAAGGCCGGAGTAGAACGTCGGCTGCTAGGGCCATCGTCTGTTCGAGGTGCTCCGTGAGGCTCGAACCGCTCATGCTCGTGGCCTGTAACGACATGTCCGTGGAGATGGCCAAACGAGAGGCATGGGTCTCAAGCGCTTCGGCTATTTCCACTGAAGAAAGGTTCTCCGTACCTTCCCGCAACAGTGACGCCGTAAAACTGGCTAGACCCGCATGATCGGGAGGATCGTAGTAGCCACCAGCTCCGATCAGAATCATCTGAAACGAAACGATCGGCACGCGCCGATCTTCGAGCACCATCAGATGTAAGCCATTATCAAGGTCGGCTTCCTCGGCCCTCGGTAAATTAACTTGGAGGATTTCGTCGGAGACCGGTGCCAAACCCTTGACTTCGGCACCGACGATTGATTGAGTCTGTAACTCCTTGGCCTGAAGGTGAACACCAACCAGCGATACAACAGCCGACAACATGCATCCCAATACGACGTGGGACCACCGTACGCACATCAGAAATTCCCCTGCCCCGGAACCTGGTCTGTTTGCGCACCAGCTGGCCTCGGGACTGTGATAATGACCGACCTGTTAGTTTCGTTGAGATAAGTGCTCGCCACCCGTCGCAGGTCTTCCGCTGACACCGCACCGACGCGCTCAGCGCGTGAGTTAATAAGCGAAGGGTCGTCATAGAAGAGTGCATACCGTGACAGAGTGATGGCACGCTGAAGTGAACTCCCTAAACTTGAAACAAACGACCGCCGTGCGCCATTGCGTGCTTTGGCGAGTTCCCAGTCCTCGACAGGTTCAACCTTGATCCGCTCGATTTGGTTGTAGATGGCGGTTTCGAGCGCGCCAATGTCTGCCCCGGGTGCGGCAATGCCGACCAACCGGAACAGGCTCGGACCACGGTTACTGACCGCAAACGCACCAACGTTTACGCCAAGCTGGGTATCCCGGACGATGGCTTGGTAGAGTCGCGAGCTCCGTCCAGACGACAGTATGGTCGCGAGCACACTGAGGGCATCGTGGTTAGCAGTCAGGCTCTCCGGAATGTGATACGCGACATCAATGCGCGATAAACGAGCCAGTGGGTCATCGTAGCTTGCCCGGCGCTCCTCAGTCTGCGGTAACTCTGTCAGATCCACAGTGGGCGGTTCGGGCTGGCGTGGAATCCGTCCAAAGTACTGCCGAACCTTCTCGAGTGCCACCTCGGCGTCAATGTCACCAACGAGCGCAAGAACAGCGTTGTTCGGCGCATAATAGGTCCGGAAGAACGACGCTATGTCCACCACAGTAGCCGCAGTGAGGTCAGTCATTGATCCAATTGTCGAGTGTGAGTAGGCGAAATTGCTATAAGCCAGTTCATCAATCGTCTCGAACGTGTGCCCGTAGGGTTGGTTGTCAATCCTGAGCCTGCGCTCCTCCTGTACCGCTTGGCGCTGGTTATCAAGATTTTCCTGGGTAATATCGAGCGAGGCCATCCGATCGGCCTCAAGGAATAAGCCAAGGTCGAGTTGGTTTGAAGGAAGCCGTTCAAAATAAAGAGTTCGATCCTTATCGGTCGTTCCATTGACGTCGCCACCGTTGTTGGCGATGAGTAGGAAGTGCTCGCCATCGCCGACGTTCTCTGACCCTTCGAACATCATGTGCTCAAAAAGATGGGCGAACCCTGTGAGCCCTCGGCGCTCGTTACGTGAACCAACGTCGTAATTTACAGCGATCGAGATCACCGGCGCCACGTGGTCTTCTGCGATGATTACTCGTAGACCATTTTGAAGTGTCGTGTCCGTGAACTCGACGGTCTGACCAACCACACCGGTTCCTGAACCGAAAATCCCCGTCGCGATTATGACCGCTTGCCAGTTCCATCGCGTGCATCTCAGCATGCGTTTCTCCCGTAAGACCTAGCTTCACCGAGTCTGTCAGCCACTACACACCGGCGATGGTTGAAGCCTTCACCGCGTCATCCACTCCCAGCACGATCGTCGCCATCGGATGGCCTTCGATCACGGAACCATAGGCATGGTCGACGTTGATGCCTGCATTGGCCATCATTCGCCCGACCGTCTTTAGTACGCCAGGACCGTTTGGCACTTCCAAGTACAAAATCTGCCGTGTTTCAACGTCGTGGTGCTGATCGCGGAGCACGCCTTCCGCGTGGATGTGGTTGTCAACCACTAGGCGGAGTAAGACATCAGCATCGAGACTGAACGCAAGAATATTGACTTGTTCATCCGACAGAAGCTGGCACACATTAGTCAGTGCGCCGGGATTGTTTGGGAGTCGCAGGGACAGTTCGGTTCGGACAGCCATAGTGTTCTCTACAACAACGGTGTAACCCTACGATCATACCCGCCTTCAAGACCAAGTGATACCAGTGTCTTGAGAACTCGCATGTGTGTAGGTACTGCTAGCTATGAACCAAGGGGATGCGCTAGGATCGGATTCTTATGACAGTTGCCACATCAACCATTCAAGTCGCCAGTCGCGTCCACGGGTTCTCCTACGCCATTCGGAACATCGTAGCGGAGGCTAAGAAAGTTGAGGCGGTCGGCACACGTGTCCGGTACCTAAATATTGGCGATCCGATTCCGTTCGGGTTTAAGACTCCCCAGCATCTCCTCGATGCCGTCCAGCGCGCGATGCACGACGGACTGAACGGCTATACATCGTCTCCAGGTATAGAGCCAGCACGTGAAGCGGTGGCCGAGGACTTCTCGGGCCGTGGCCTCAACATTCCGGCCGACCGCGTGTTGCTTACCATGGGAACGTCTGAGGGAATTGAGTTGGCACTTACTGCGTTAGTGGACCCTGGCGAGGAAGTGCTCGTGCCGGTCCCAACCTATCCACTCTATACCGCTGTGCTCGCCAAGCTAGGTGCAAATGCTTCGTATTATCAAACCGATCAAAATAATAACTGGATGCCAGATCTCGATCACATCGAGAGTCTGATCGGGCCTCGCACGAGGGCGCTAGTGGTGATCAATCCGAACAACCCAACGGGGGCTGTTTACTCGGACAGTACGCGTCGCAAACTTCTGGAACTGGCAAATCGTCACAGTTTGCTTCTACTAGCGGACGAAGTTTATGCCGATCTTGCATACGATGGTCCGATCTCACCAATCGGCAGTCTCGACCCCGAGGCACCTGTTATTTCTTTTTCATCGTTGTCGAAAGCCTACCTAGCGCCTGGGTGGCGCGCGGGTTGGATGGCCGTAGGTACCAGCGATCGACTCAACGACCTCTTGGCCGCAATCAAGAAACTGGCCGACGGCCGGCTATGCAGTACAGCTCCGATGCAGGCAGCGATCACTGCGGCTTTAACCCAGAAGAGCTCAGATCAAGACACTTTTCGCGCCGCCCTGCGCGAGCGCGCCGAGCTGACAACCGCAAGGTTGAATGCCATTGATGGCATGTCGTGCGTGGCGCCAACCGCTGCGTTCTATGCTGTCCCACAAATTACCCTGCCACCAAACAAGACTGACGAGGACTATGTCCTTGGCTTGCTACGATCGACCGGGGTGCTGTGCGTTCACGGCTCAGGCTTTGGCTTGCCACCTGGTGGCGGTTTCATGCGTGTCGTTTTTCTTGCGAACCCTCAAGAGTTGAACGAGATCTACGACTTGATTGATTCGTTCACGAGCGAGTTCCTGAGCACGTGAAGGATGTGAACCAGTCGCGATTGAAACGCCGAAAGAGACCGGCTGGGTTCCTTGATGTCAGATCTGTTCTCTGCCTAAATTTACCTACACGTTGTGGGGACCGGTCGGCTCAGTTTTTGTCGACGATGCGGGCCAGCGCTTCGAAGTCCCGATTCACGTCGACCCTGCTCAGTGACCCAGCTAGAGGCACTCGCACTTCGGTCACACGGTCGGTCACGCTAACAACAACGTTCTGAGAGCCACCGGTTGTGTAGCGAAGTCTAACGGTCACCGGAACGTCGTAGAGCTCATCAGTCCGTTGCTCGAATCGCAGTTTAACTACTGAAGCGCCCTCGGTATCGGGAACTGTTTCCACCCTATAAGTAAAAGCAAGATCGGGTAGGCCGGTAGAATGAATGTAGCGATCAAAAAAACGAGTCAGTGGAATGCTCGATACTTGCTCGAACGCCACTCGAAGATCCTCAGTTCCGGCCTTCTGATACTGCCGGTCGGTGTAAAAGCGGCGCACTCCTTGAAAGAATGCCTCGTCCCCTAAAAGGCGATGGAGCATGTGCAGCACCATCGCGCCCTTATTGTAGACAAGGGCACGAAAAATTCTTCTGTCTCCCTGGATATGCCCGAGCCGGTAGCCTAGATAGACAGGGCCTTGGTCGGACTGCTGCATCGCCCATTCGCGCATCTGCCGCATAATCCCTCGAAACACATCGTCACCTTGGGAATGCCTAGCGTGCAGCGCGGCAAAATACTGCGCGAAGCCCTCACTCAGCCACTGCTCGTGGTAATTGTTCCATCCAACAGCCTGTCCCCACCACTGGTGAGCGAGTTCGTGCGCGAGAAAAAAGTCTGGCGCGTCCATAAAGTAGACCGGATCACGGCGCCATAACAGATTACTAGCTTGCATAGGCTCATTAATCATTGAGATGTGTGCCGGACTGTGACCTCCAGGCAGCTCACTCTCGACCAAGGCTACGGTCAGGCTTTCGTAGGGAACATCGCCGATGAGGGAAGTGTAGAAGCTCAAAATCGCCTTGGCTCGTTCAGATAGTGATCGAGCGGCACGACGCTGTCGGGGATTTGCCTCGACTGATAATGCAATTCGATTCTGTTTGGAAGTGATGGTGGACATTGGTAGCTGGACTTTCTCCGATGCGACCTGCACGAATCCGCTCATTAAAGCTGCCAAATACCGGATCGGCTGCTCGGCCTCAAAGACGTATTCCTTGGACCCGTCAGGCATTCCTTCCGACTCTTCACCGTATAGCTCACGTGGAGCACCACTCCGGTGACCACTGGCCACGACCTCGAAATCGGGTGGTACGGTGATACGAATCGTAGCCGGCGCAAAATCAGTCACTAGCGACTGGGGATACCAAAAACTCCGGCTACTGTATAAATAGTGCGGTTGGGGCCCGGAACGGATGGTTGGGTGCACAAAACGTGACGAGTCTAAGAGAGAGAGATTGCGAGGCACAATTGACTGGTGATCCACGGCTTCGGCCGGCAATTCGCCCCTGTAGTCAATAGTCAGTGTAACTTCATCACCGGCCGCGATTGACTCCGGTAGATTCAGGATCATCGTGTTCTGACCTGGCGTACGAATTGGGAATAGCCGTCCGACCCCCTCGGCAGTAACCGATTCAACTGCAAGTTCATCGGCTAGCCGGATCGAAAATAACGACAGGTCGCGCACGGCGCGCATGGCTAATGTGGCGCGTCCCTCCACCCAGTCGCGCCTCGGTAGAAACATCACATCGAGGTCGTAGTTCTCGATGTCATAGTCAATTAGATCGTCCTCGCTGTAGAAGCGGCCACGTGTCAACAGCTTCTCGCTTGACGCGTAGACCGAAATATTGCGCTTCCCTTCACGATCGAAAAGTTGAATGTCCTCGGCCTTGCGATCCGATTTAACATAAGTCAGCTGGTCGTAGTGCGGCGTATCTAATTCAATGAGCAAATCTCGCTCATTCGGTAACACCCACCAAGCTTCAGCACTTAGATCGCCGATGTCGACAAGATACGATTCCGGTGCGTATTGGTCGAATACTTCCTGGGCTCTTTCGTAATCACGCAGGCCAACAGTACGTTCCATAAGTGCTTGCTGCGGCACGAGCGCATCGAAGTCGCTAGGGTTCACTCGGATAAAAGCACTAGTGAACGTAGTTCTCAGCGCTTCGTCACCGGAGAAGAGCCGGAGTTGCCCCTGCTCCACGGATGTATTTGGAGTGAAATCCATCTCACCTTCGCCCTGTAGCACTAGAGCCGTGATTCCCTGTCCGGTATCGGCGACGAACGCCATTCCTTGAGGCAACGTCAGCGTTAAGTCGGTCGTCGAAATTGTGAGATTCCGAACGATGTACTGACGTTCGGGATGGAGTTCGAGCCGGAAAAGACCACCAACTTGTGTTAGCCGTTGCTGTCCGACAATCCGCCATTCAGGTCCGTCTCGAAAAGATTGACCTGTCAACGGATCAATGTCTCGCCTCACATTGAGAAGCCAAGTAGCGACGTTCCCTGCCAGCCGTTGCTCACGGAAGACCTCAAGCAGCACGGCATACCCTTGTCCTTCGGGTACATCGGATAACGGTAGACGTCCCAGTTCTTTGATCGTCACGTTGGTCACACCCGCCAAGATGTTCCGCCTGACGAACTGCCGGGCGCTTGGCTGAGCAGCCAGAGAGGGTGACAACATCGCCAAGTAGGCGATCGCGCGGCCGGAAATAATGGTTCGCTCAAGCTGCTGGTAGAACTGGTTAAGGGGAGGAGCGGTGACTCCAGGTGTCTGCGCACGAGCAGTTTGGTTGGCTCCAAGTACGACACAGATCGCCAAAACGGCCGCAAAACAGAGATTCGTTCGTAGGTAATTCACCATGAAAAGCTAATTGTCCGTCAGTAATCTTGCTAACGCTTTTGCTCCAGTCACTAAATCGTTCCGACACCGCGGGAGGGAAACTAGTTTTAGTCTACCATCGGATAGACAGAGACTCTAGGTAGAGCCTTCACTCCCAACACAGCCTTGTAGCCGTCTGGTACAATGAGCCACTGGGTAGGCTGATGCCTAATCTCACGATGGATGGGCATCCTAACTCCGCACCTTCGCCAGCCGGCACCGGCAGGCGCTGACAACGAAGATGAAGAATATTATCCGTACGGTCAAGATAGTCGCCGTAGGAACGCTCCTCTCCTTAGCAGCAGTGGCGTCAGCCCAGCAGCCACCGGAGGTCCAGATTGAAACGCTGGTCGCTGCCGAGGGCGCGGCGGCGGGAACGACCCTGCGTGTCGCCGTCCGGGCCTACTTAGCACCCGGCTTTCACGTAAATTCGAACAAGCCCCTTGAGGATTTTCTTATTCCCACCGCGCTAATACTCTCGCCTCCCGATGGGATTGCCGTGGCAGAGATTACGTATCCCGAAGCTGGCCTACTTGAGCAGCAGGGCGCAGAAATACCACTAGCTGTCTTTGAAGAGCGCTTCGCTATAGGCGTTCTTCTCACACTGGCCAATGACCTGCCGGTCGGGACCTACACGGTGCCAGGCACACTCCGCTACCAAGCATGTGACGAAACGATGTGTTACATGCCAACGACGGCGGCCTTCGAGTGGAACTTACAGATCTGGCCTGAGGTTACGGCCAGCGGGGCACAGGACTCGGATGTCCTCGACGGCATCATGTTCGGTGGTGAGAATGCTGTTGTGCCGGACAGCGGCAGTGACGTCTTCGACGTACCCGCGTGGGACACACCGAGCGTTTTCGAAACCGACGACGTTGTCACCATGCTTCATGATTTCGAGATTCTCGGCACGACAGGCGGCTACCTCGACTCAGAGGACTTTCTGAGCTTCGTCAGCGCCGCTGAAGCGGGAGAAGCTCGCTTGGGCTGGTTTGAAGGGCGCGGGCCGTTAACCATCCTAGTGCTTATTCTCCTTGGCGGGCTCGCGCTCAATTTAACACCCTGTGTACTACCAATGATTCCGATTAATATCGCCATCATTGGAGCCGGGGCTCGAGCCGGCTCGCGTGTTCGTGGCCTGTTGCTTGGCTCCACATACGGTGCGGCTATGGCTGTCGTGTACGGGGCGCTCGGGCTAATCGTCATCCTCACCGCAGGCACTTTCGGCACAATCAACGCATCACCCTGGTTCAATATCAGTATCGCGCTGATTTTCGTAGTACTAGCGCTCGCTATGTTTGATGTAATAACTATCGATTTTTCCAGCCTTCAATCCAAATTATGGATTGGTAACAACCCAAATGGGTCTTTCCTGACCGCGTTCGGCATGGGTTCGGTGGCTGCCTTGCTAGCCGGCGCCTGTGTGGCTCCGGTTGTCATTCAGGTCATCCTGTTCTCAAGTGATTTGTACGCCTCGGGTATGAACGTAGCGCTGTTGCTTCCGTTTTGCCTTGGTGTTGGCATGGCTCTGCCGTGGCCGATCGCCGGAGCCGGTCTTTCGTTCCTGCCCAAACCAGGCATGTGGACCGTCCATGTCAAGCAGGCCTTTGGCATCTTTATCTTGGCAACCGCTGCCTACTACGGATACGTCGCCTATGGAATTTTCGAAAATCGTTTGGTCGACGCGCGGCAAGTGACGAGCAGTGTCGAAGAAAAGCTCGGAGAAGGTTGGTATGGGTCAATGCAAGCAGGACTCGAAGCAGCTCACGCTGAGAATAAGTTTGTGCTTGTTGACCTGTGGGCCACCTGGTGCAAGAACTGTCTCACAATGGACCAAACCACGCTAAAGGACCCCGACGTCACAGCGGAGTTGGATGCCTACGTAAAGATCAAATTCCAAGCCGAGGACCCAAGCAGTTCGCCCGCCAAAGAGGTCATGGATCGCTTTAAGAGTATCGGCCTACCGACCTACGTCATTCTTCGCCCAACCAACCCCGACGGGATAGCGGCTTCCGCCACACAGTAGACGCCCGGGGATCCGGTGCGCGGTGGATAGACCACACTTTGTAGTACACCCATTTCAAATACCAAGTTCGTCGCTACATCTCCAAATTCCAGATTTCAAATGTAGCCGCCCACCTTACCGGAAGCCTTCACCAGATTCGGCTTCCTTATTCTTATTAGTCCAGTATCTGCAACATCTGCACAGATTTCGTGGTAATTAGCACATTGTCGTGTCAAAAATTACAAATCGTCTCTATTTCCTTGCGTGATCTACAATATTTCGAGTACATTCTATCCTTTTGGAGTTTCCGCTTAGAACCTCTTCTAGGGCGCGTGGAGAGACTAGTTCCACGCCGGACAAACCAGTGGAAGGAGCGTCCAGTGAGCACCACGGATACCGCCGGTCACAGCGTCAACAAAGCCAGCATTCAGAAAAAAGTCAAACGCGAGAACGTAAAGTTCGTGCGTCTACAATTCACCGACATCCTCGGTGCAATTAAGAACGTGGAGGTGCCTGACAGCCAGTTCGATGACGCGCTTGACGGAAAAATCATGTTTGACGGCTCATCGATCGAGGGATTTGTGCGGATTGAAGAGTCCGACATGTACCTGAAACCTGACCTGAAAACGTTTCAAGTCATTCCGTGGGAGAGTTCATCCGGCGACAAGGTCGGTCGCCTTATTTGTGACATCTACAAACCTAACAGCAAAACAAGAACACCCGAGCCGTTCGACGGCTGTCCGAGAACAGCGTTACGACGCGTTGTGGAAATGGCTGCAAAGCTCGGGTTTGAAATGAAGGCAGGACCCGAACCAGAGTTTTTTCTGTTTCAAACTCTTAACGGTAATCCAACAACCGAAACCCATGATACAGGCGGGTATTTTGACCTCACGCCTGTCGACTTGGGCGAAGACGTACGCCGGCAGATCGTCCTCATGCTTGAGAAAATGGGGTTTCACGTGGAAGCGGCGCACCACGAGGTTGCAGCCGGCCAGCATGAGGTTGATTTCAGATACGACGATGTCATGGCGACAGCCGATAGCATTAGCACCTTCAGGTTTGTGGTAAAGAACGTAGCGGTGCAAAACGGTCTTCACGCCACGTTTATGCCAAAACCAATTCAAGGCATTAATGGTTCAGGAATGCACTGCCACCAATCGATGTTTAAGAATGGTAAGAACGCTTTTTACGACAAGAAAGCGGAGTGGAACTTAAGCAAGACGTGTCTGCATTACATTGGGGGCCTTTTGCAGCATGCCAAAGGGTTCTGTGCGATTACGAATCCGCTCGTCAATTCCTACAAGCGGTTGGTGCCTGGCTACGAAGCACCGACGAACCTCGCGTGGTCAGAGAAAAATCGAAGCCCGCTCATCCGCGTGCCAGCTTCGCGTGGAAATGGAACCCGCGTTGAACTCCGCATGCCGGATCCGGCGTGCAATCCGTACCTCGCCCTGGCAGTGATGTTCCGAGCGGGACTTGATGGAATCGAGAATAAGATTGATCCACCTGCGCCCGTCGATAAGAACATCTACGAGATGAGCCACCGCGAACGTCGAAAGGCAAAGATCGACGAACTGCCTGGTGATTTGAGCCGGGCTCTGGACGCGCTGGAAAAGGACTCGTTGATGCAAAATACGCTCGGCGATCACATTTTCAAGAAGTTTATCGAAGCAAAGCGATCAGAATGGCACGATTACACTACGCAGGTCACGCCCTGGGAAACACAACGATATTTGACTTCATACTGAGCGACCACCGGGTGTCGTTTTTCTAGCGTTTCACCGGTAATCTAAGACGTTGAGTATCCTCTAGCTGCTGGCTAGCGTGGGCCGAGGCCCCGAATGGGGGCCGGAAGGTCACTCGGCCGTGAATGGTCAATTCGGCTTATACTTAGGTGTTTTTTGAAACTTCGGTTGGCGGGCACTTCTTGAATCTTCATCGATATAAGAATTGAATGGAACCTCTATCACTACCACTCGACTACACGGCCATTGAACGAATTCTCCCACATCGGTATCCCTTCCTGTTGGTCGATCGCATCATCGAATTTGAAGAGGACACACGCATCGTTGGCATCAAGAACGTTTCGCTCAACGAACGTTACCTAGCACACACCCAAGGCGAGGAACCAGTGCTCCCACCAACGATCCTCACCGAGGCAGTGGCCCAAGTTGGCGCCATTTTGATCCTGGCCAAGCCTGAGAATCGGGAAAAGTTGATCTATTTCATGGGTATTGAGCGTGTGCGGTATTACAGGCCAGTTTACCCCGGGGATGTCGTGCGGATCGAAGCATCGGTTGTTCGGCTCCGCAGTCGCGTCGGCCAACTAAGCGGCACCGCTAAGGTAAATGATGAGACTGTGCTCGAAGGATCGATGACTTTTGCCCTTGGCCCTCTGGCCAATTAGAGTTAGTTTGTCACTCTGAGCCACCTCGTGATTCTAGATTTCTGAAGGTAACTTGTAGGCAGGGCGCTTGTGCGCATCTGTGAATCGTCGTGAACTAAACTCCTTTGACCCGCGATGCGGAAAAGATTTTTTCGTCAGCGGGTTAACTTAAGACGGTTTGACGCCCGGAGTCTTATTTCAGGAAATCGAACGTGCCTCGGCCCAGCCAGGCGCCTCCATCAACCGTAATCGTTTCACCAACAACATAGCTGGCACGAGACGAGCAAAGAAACGCCACAACCTCAGCGATCTCCTGGGGCTGTGCCCATCGTCTGAGTGGAACCATTTGGGTGATCCGGTCGACAGCATCCGGGGTAGACCAGAGTTGCCGCGCTGCCCCAGGCGACTCAACCGGGCCAGGTGCCACAGCATTGACACGAATACCGTGGTGGGCCCACTCCACACCTAAGGTTTGGGTCATTGACTGGACACCCGCCTTGGCAGCGGCTGAGTGTATCGTCCCAACGCTTCCAGTCCAGATGTAGTTTGCCAGCACTGACACTATTGCGCCCGCGGAGCCACGCTCGATTAAATGCCGCCCAACGGCGCGGGCACAGTAAAAGCTACCGTTCAGAACGATTCCAACAACTGCGTTCCAGCCATTGGGGGAGAGTTCTTCAGCCCTGCAAATAAAATTTCCGGCAGCGTTGTTAACAAGAATGTCGACACGACCGAATTCGGCCACCGCACGCTCCACCAAGGCATCGACCTGCTCCGGGTCCCGAACGTCGGTTGGTACTGTCAGGACCGGCACTCCATCATCTTGAAGCGCTCGCGCTCCAGCAGCCAAATGATCCGTGTCTCGGCTAGCTATGACGACCGCGGCGCCGTCCACGCCTAAGCGACGAGCAATTGCCAAGCCAATCCCCGTACCACCACCCGTTACAATAGCGACCTTGTCAGCGAGGATACGGTCCGAGGGCATGCTCGGGGAGTCTAGCACGCTAGTTCTACAAGAAACCCGCCGAGTGGCTTGAATCCGAACGGTGATAGAATGGCTGGCATGTCTTCCAATCGATCGCGCAAAGTGGTGTGGTGGCGACGGACTAAGTTGACGCTCGGCCTGATGGCCGCTGGGGTTGCGATGGTGGCGTGGTGGATTTCACCGTCACCCGGAACGCCAGCCAACTCAGTGGTTTCCCCGACCGACGCGCCGGTCACTAGCGCTGGCTTCCCACCAATGCAAACCTCATCCCGAGACCTGACGTCGCAGCGTGGACCAGTAATGAGGCTGCCATCGTCAAATCTTCCGCCTCTCCCAAGGCTTCAGTTCCCACCTCCGAGGCCAATGGAAGTTATTCGAGCCGTTTATACCTTCGCGGCGAACCATCCTGAGGTGCTCTCGTACGTTCCATGCTATTGCGGCTGTGAAAATTTCGGCCACGGCGATAACCACGATTGCTTTGTCGCAGATCGCAATGCTGAAGGGAAAGTGGCATGGGAAGCCCACGGCATGGGTTGAGCCATCTGTATCGATGTCGCGCGTGACGCGATGACCATGCATGAAGCCGGCAGTTCCCTTACGAACATTCGTGAGACCATTGAGCGGAACTACAGTCCGCATTTCATGACCCAGACCCCGACACCGCCCGTTCCCTAGCCCTTACTGGTCGCTGTGGCGCGCCGAGCTTCAACAGCTAAGCGTAGTGTTCGACGCCACTCGGGTTCCGAGCCGCCCGTGTCACGGACACGCTCCCCCAAGTCTGTTCGGAAATCTGCTCGGAAGAGTGACCATAGCCCATCTGCGCCCGCCTCTTTTAGTCGACTCTTTGAAGTTCTGCCCCAAGGCTTTTATTGCGGCACGATCACCGGAAACACTACGAAAACGCTGGCTACCAATCCGCACCTCAAACTAATGTTCGGCTACCCGACCGAAACGTCCTCCACTAAAGTGAAACCGTTTGATGCCGACCGGGTCGTTGACACCGAAGCGTTCAAGATATTTCTTGAGCGGCTAGAGCGCGATGGCGCTGTCATTAACTATTTGCTGTCACTGCGACGGGCTGACCGAACGCCCATGTGGGTCGAAGTTACGGCTCACGCCGAACCAAAGCAGGGCAAGACACTACTCATGCATGCACATATGCGTGACGTCAGCGACAAGAAGAAGTCGGACGAGCAGGAACGAGAGCGTTCACAACAAGTGCACAAAGAGGAAATTAAGGCTTACGCTCGGCGAGTAATGTCTGGGGTCGCTCACGAGGTAAATAACCCGCTAGCAACGATCCTGACTTGGTCAGAGCGACTGGCTGAACAGTCGGTTGATGATGTGGTCCAACGCGGCCTGAGCACAATTCATTCGGAATCTCAGCGCGCTGCGGGAATTATTCGAAAACTTTCGAATTTCAGTGACAACCGACAGGCAACACAAGCAATGGTTGATGTCAACCAGGTTATCAGAGAGACAATGTCACTTCGCACCTATCAACAGCGTGTCTCCAACATTGTAGTCATCGATGCACTAGCCACCGGTCTGCCTCAGGTGTGGTTTGACGCTGGCCAACTCAAGCAGGTGTTGCTCAACCTAGTGATAAATGCCGAGCATGTATTAGAGGAGCGTGGCCGGGGCACGCTCGTGATGCGGACTTGGTACAACGCCGGCGAAGAATGCGTGGTGCTGGAACTGAGCGATGACGGTCCCGGGGTGCCTGACGAGATTCAGGCTAGCATCTTTGATGCGTTCGTCACGACAAAGGATGTGGGAAAAGGCACCGGCCTCGGCCTCACAATGGCTCAAGCGATTATGCAGGATCACGGTGGCCGGATTACGTTGACTTCAGCCCCCAACGAAGGAGCAACATTCCGCTTGGAATTCCCGGAATTCTCTGCCTCAACGGTGAAGGCCCATCAGACTGAAATACCATCGACTAAAAGAGGGACAAACCTTGGTGGTGGTGCAGCAGTTCTTCTCGTAGAGGACGACCCGGCCCTAGCAACAGTGGTGGCTGAGGCGCTTACCGACAGGGGTTACCGCGTCGACCGCGCGGGAGACGGCAAAGACGCTCTGTCCCGAATAGCCGAACATACCTATGACCTCGTAATTTGTGACCTGAAAATGCCACGTCTGGACGGCGCAGCATTCTTCCGAGCAGCCGTTACAACCACGCCAAATCTCAAGAACCGTTTGGTTTTTACAACTGGGGACGTGGTCGGAGAAAACACTGAACAGTTTCTTAATGAAGTCAGCTGCCCCTGTCTTCGCAAGCCATTCCGCCTCACCGAACTGTTCAAGGTGGCCCAAGAAGTACTATCCTGAGCGAAGACCGGCGGTCACCGAGCCACGGCAGTGGGCGGTGAAGTGGCAGCTGCCCGCGGCCGGTGTACGACCAACTGATTAGCCTTCGGGCTGCGTCGCTTCGGATAGGGCAGCACTACACCCCGTGGGGCATTACGAGAGGCCCGAGTTGCCCGCTTGGGCATATTGTGGGCGAGTACAGCGCCAAGCGCGTTGGCAGCTACAGCGTCGGATTCGAATTCCTGAGCAAGAGCCTTACGTAATTTATTAATCGCTCGCGTGTGAAGCTGCGAGACCCGAGATTCGTTCACGCCGATCTCAGTCCCGATCCGTTTCATCGTTACCTCGCCGTAGTAATACAGTCCGATTACCTTCCGCTCACGTGGCGGGAGGGATTTAATGGCCGCACGTACCCGACTCTTGACCTCACCCTGTTCCACGGCTTTGTCCGGCGACAGCGGTTTCGAAGGCACCATCACCGCCGGCAAGCTAGCTTCATCGATATCCTCGGATGTCGCCAAGGGTGACGTGGATTCGATGGTGTTGATTCGCACGATTGTCTGCCCAAGGCGGGCTTCGTCAGAACCGACGCGAGCGGCCAAGTCAGCTAAGGAGGGCTCGCCGCCCAGTTCCCGTCGGAGGGCCTCGCGTGCGGACTCAAGTTCACGTCGCACGCGGCGGATCCCGCGAGGCCACGCATCGCGGCGCAGTGCGTCGATCATCGCTCCCCGTACTCGGCGTTCAGCGAACGTCTCGAACTTGATACCTCGGCTCGCATCGAACCGTTGGGCGGCATCAATGAGTCCAATCATTCCGTCCTGCACCAAGTCTCCAACATCAATCGAGTGCGGCATCGACGCTGCAACACGGCGGGCCAGTGCCTGGACGAACGGCACGCCATCCTCGACGCGATTCTGCTGCTCCGTAGTAGCAATATGCTGCGACATCTCAAATCTCCCCCAAGCCACGGCGTCGAGTAGCGGCAGTCGAAAGTGTGCTGCTCACACTTCGGCGTATGCAGTGGCAGTGCTTTATGTCGCAACAGTGGTACCAACAGGGGGAATGTGTAGTGAATATTCAAGATATATCTGTAAAGTGAACAAAAATAGGCTCTTATAGTTTTTTATGACTGTGAAAGAAGGAGAAATTATGTAGAGATCCTGCGAATAATCGTCATTAAAATGACAAAGAGAAAAAATATCGTCAATTAAATGACAACTGTGGAGAGAAATCTCTTTTGAAAGAAGCCTCTTAAGAGGCCAGGAACGCGATCTTATTCGGGAGTCTTCAGCTTAGAGCGTATCGCTCTTGCCGTAGTTAGAGCCTTAAATACGCTCTCCTGGATCTGCACCGCGCGTGATCGGATCTTCCCGTCCGTAGCCTTATTCACTTCAATAAGCTCAGCATTGGCCAGAATAATTCCGAGCTGATTATTCAGGTCGTGAAACAGTCGGCGGAAATCGGTCGGCTCGTCCACACTCATCCCTTTTCGATGTGGGCTGAAGCACTGCCGCCGGTCACTGAGCGTATTCCTCAGGCCTCTTTTCGGTCGGCCTGCGCCCAGACTGGGCCCTTCGATGCACCAGCCGGCTCCCGCCAGAGCGTGTCAGTGAAAATACGAATCGAACCGCCAGCCGTTCGGACGTACTCGACCTTGCCACTGGAAATCCAGTTGTAGATCGTCCGGCGGCTAACGCCCACCAGTTCGCACGCCTTCATAATCGAAATGGCTTTTCGGTCAATAATCATGGTCTTACTCGCTGGCGTGCGGAGTAGCCCAACACACTGAGCGGGGACTCCGCCTCGCCTACCAATCCATCTAGCTCACTCCCACTCCTTAGGGTCTATCGGCTTTGCGACCATCGGCCTGTAGGTGAACATTTGAGCTGTCTTGACCAAGGAGCCACCGAGTGTCAAAATACTGTCACCTCTCTAAATGACTGAAAAAGAAACACATTTACTCATCGTTGAAGATGAAGAGGCGCTCCGTGAAGCATATGCCGAGGGCCTCTCAGACCGTGGCTACACGGTGACGCAGGTCGAAACTGGTGAGCAGGCGCTGGTGAAACTTCGTGAGTTTGCGTTCGACGTCGTTGTTACAGACCTGAAGCTGCCAGGCGCGGCGGATGGCACTCAGGTGGTCAAGGCAGCTGTTGAGCGGTATCCCAAGATTCTCGTCATCGTCATGACTGCGCATGAGGCTGCGTTCCCTGAGGTTAAGAAAGCAGTCGAGACAATGCCGAACGGCAAGGGCACCTTCCTCACTAAACCATTTCTATTCGAGCACTTGGTGCATGTTCTCTCAAAGGAACTCGCAACCCAAAACGAGATTGATGACTTACGTAGACAAGTCAATGAGCGTTACCAATTCGGCAACCTCGTCGGGTGCAGCCGAGTTATGCGTAATCTGGTTGACCTCTTAAAGACCGTCGCACCAACCAACAGCACCGTGTTGATCACCGGTGAGACCGGTACCGGTAAAGAGCTCGCGGCACGCGCCATCCATCAAAACAGCCCGCGCCACGCGCATCGGTTTGTCGCGATCAATTGTGGCGCTATTCCTGAAACTCTTCTTGAGGCAGAACTATTTGGCCACGTGCGGGGTGCGTTCACTGGTGCCATAGAGTCTCGGCCGGGCCGGATTGAGCAGGCACAAAAGGGCACCCTGTTCCTCGATGAGATCAGCACGATGAGTACCGCGCTTCAGGGTAAGCTCCTTCGCGTACTGCAGGAGCGCGAACTGGAACGGATCGGTGACACTCGGCAGATTAAGATCGACGTTCGGGTTGTCGCAGCAACAAATTCCGACCTAACCCAACGTGTGGCTGATGGGGACTTTCGCGAGGACCTGTTCTATCGACTAAATGTCATTCCGGTTACCCTCCCACCACTCCGGGACCGGCGGGAGGATGTCCCGTTACTGACAGAGCATTTTCTCCAACGAATCGGGCGTGAACTAGTGCCTCCCCGTCCGCAGGTCAAGCCCACACAGGAGGCAAGACAGCAGCTAAGCGCTTATCACTGGCCGGGAAACGTCAGGCAACTCGAGAACGTCATCGAGCGAGCACTCACCCTAAACCAAGGTCGCTCCCAGATTGAGATCGGCGATCTGCCGCAAGAAATCCAGGCGGCTCCTAATTCGTTGGAAAACTTCCAGGTTACAGTTCCCGACGAAGGCCTTGATTTCAGTCTCTCTATCCATGACATCGAGCGTCAAATCATCCGCCAAGCGCTCGAAAAATCTGGCGGCAATAAACGCCGCGCGGCTGACCTGCTCAAGCTCAAGCGCACGACCCTCATTGAGAAGATGAAGCGGCTGTACACCTGAGGAAATCTATATGCCGCCGCGCTACGCCTACTGGACGATTGTGCTGGATACCGGCAGTCGAACATCATTTCGATCAGCGACACGAAATGAGCTGGTCACAACCTTGCGCCAAATGAGAAGAAAAGACCCGAAAGCCGAACTCAAATGGTTCGCGCAGGGCCGCCTATGGGAATCGCCGACCGAGGCGCAAGCGGCACGGGTGCGGCGTTCCACGAAGTTCACCAAATTGGCCCGCAACCCTAAAGAGGTTATGAAGAGAAAAGGTGGACCAAGCCGCCCTGGGCGGACCAACGGAAAGCACTCCCGGAATCGGTAAACGACGTAAGCTTAAATTCAATTACTGCCGGGACCAAAACACTGTCAGACGGCTGTGCATCGATCTATCGGCTGAAGAAAAAAGTGTGAATCGTTCGGCGAAGACCAGCAATCGACTCAATCGCGTTGATTTCCTTTCTGAGATGGGAACCATTCTCACACCCTTTTGTATACCAAGCGCCGAGCGCCCGAAGTTTGTTAATCACCCACCGGTCACGACCGCGGACCGTCGCAGTTTCGCCAGTTGATGGCAGCCTGTGACGGAATCCTTCCGCTTCACCAACACCCTCACCGAGCAGTAGGTCCAGGTAGTCCAGTAGGAAATGACCCCTTTTTTCAAATGTGACCTGACGGGGTGCATTGCCGGCGGAGAGGTCTGCTGCTTGTGAAAAAATCCATGGATTCCGGAGGGCGCCGCGCCCAACAAGAACGCCGCTCACAGCGCTCTCATTAAGCCTTTCAAGAAGCTGGGCTGGCTCAACACAATCTCCACTACCGAAAACTGGGATGTCAACTGAACGCGCGACGTCGCTGATGAGGCCCCAGTCAGACCGACCGGAGTAGGACTGCTTCGCTGTTCGCCCGTGAACCGTGATAGCTGCCGCACCTACGCCTTCGACCCTCCGGGCCAATTCCTGTGCGTTGAGTTCCTCTTCATTCCAACCACTCCGCATCTTAACCGTCACCGGTATCCTTACAGCCTTCGCCATCGTTTCGACAATGGTCGCTGCGTGCTTCGGATCACGCATGAGGCTGCAACCTGCGTTGTGTTTCGCGATTTTTGGGACCGGACAGCCCATATTCACATCTACGATGTCCGCACCTAATGACTCCAAGATCTGCGCTGAAGCCGCCATCTTAGCTGGATCACCGCCAAACACCTGAATCGATACCGGACGTTCTTCTTCTGTGTACTCAGCGAATTCGAGCGTGCGGTCAATACCGCGTACGAGTCCTTCGGAACTGACCATCTCCGTCACAACGAGGCCACATCCACGCTGCCGCTTTACCAAGCGTCGGAACGCTGTGTCAGTCATCCCCGCCATCGGTGCCAATCCAAACGGCAGCGTTAACGTCACTTCGCCGATTTGTACCTGCGCCATTTGTTCCATCGCGTCAGTATGGCCGGACATCAGCAGCATCTACAACGACACTGACAGCCTGTTTAATCAGGTCCACAGAAAGTATCAACCTAGCTTGAGCACTCTTACGCAATAGACGTCCAATGATCCCCATAAGAGGTCCATGGATCACTTCGACCATCATTCCTTCGTGAATGAGTGGACAGGGATCGTATTGCATGTCGCTTTCTACGAGCTGCCGGATAATCGCGATTTCCTGGTTCGGGATCGGGGCAGGTACTCCGTCGAACGAAACAATATTCACGACTCCCGAACACTTCAGCACAGTGACTCGTGCAGAAGTATCGAACTTAGCAAAACAATAGCCGGGAAATAACGGCCAAGCCAACTTCTTCTTCCGGTCCTTCCAACGACTCCACCGAGTATATGTTGGTAGAAATACGTCAATGTTCTTCTGCTGAAGCTGCTCACGTACAGATTGCTCGTGTCGAGACCGTGTCCACACTGCATACCAGGCTGGCTCTAAAGAACGTGAGTCCTCAACGGAACCACGTGCCGCAAGCGCGGTTGGTGAGTTACCCATTGACAGCAAATGGCTAGACACAGCGGGCGGGGGTCGCCGACTCAGTGACCTGTGGTGGCGGCCGCCCGGATAGCGGCTATACGCGCTTCGTACACTTCACGGAGGCCATCGCTCTTCCACTCAATAATCGCGTTGGCATAAAGTTCTTCCATGAACCCATTGAACGCAACCTGGCGGCGCTCATTGAAGACCCTGTTGGCGATATCGCCACGTACATCCTCAAACGATTGAAACGAGACCGGTGTGGCTGATTCGAGTTTAAACATCTGGTAGCCAATCGCCGTCCGTATCGGATCAGTCACGTCACCGGGCGCCAAATCCTTTAGCAACTCCATTACAGCCGGTGCGAGTTCATCGTCGTTTAGTGGGCCAATCAGACCACCATTCGCCTTTGACGGCGCGTCTGAAACCCTGGCCACTACATCCGAGAATGGCTCACCAGCAACTACACTGGCAAGGGCATCGTTAGCCTTCCCTTCAAGAGCCGCCTCGGCTACGTTGGTTGGAGTGCCGTCAGGGACCGCGATCAGAATCTCCCGTAGCGTGATCTGTCCTGGTATACGAAACTCATCTGGGTTCGCGTTGTAGTACTCGCGCGCCTCAGTATCCGTCATCGCGACCTTGTCAGTAACTTCGATCCGCTGGACATTCGAAACAATGAATTGCCGCTCCATCGCACGCCTGAGGTCTGACGCTGTCATACCTTCTGCAGCCAAAACTTCGTCCCACTGCTCGTCACTTTCGATATTGTTCTGTGTTTTGACATTCTCAACAATGTCAGCGAATCTTTCGTCATCCATCTCCATACCGAGTTCACGCCCGTGCTGCACGATCAGTAGCTCATCAATTGCATCAACAATGAGCTGCGGTATTGCTTGATCCAGTAAATCGTTAAGTTCGGCGTCGGTCGTGTTCTCGTCTAGATTGCCTTGCTCACGCTGTCGCCGCAGCAGTTGAACCTGACGTTCCTCCAGTTCGGTCTTAGTAATAATCGCGCCGTTAACCTTGACGAGAACCTGTTCTAAAACAATGTTCTGCTCCGCCGGTGCACCTTCCAAAACCACGACAGCTGCCGCTACGGCCCATATGACCAAGCCACGTGTACCGCTACACTTTCTCATAAGCGCCTCAAAAGAAATGTGTTAGACACAACCATCTTAGCTGATTTCGGTTGTTGATCCCAATTCAGCCAGCACGCCGGTGACGCGAGAAAAAATGCTGCTTGGGGAAAGCGCGTCCTCAGCAGAACTGTCCCTCCGGCTGGGTCGTAGCGAGGCGTTACCGGCCCTCTCCCGGCCTGCCCACCAAGGTGCAGAAGTGGTCAGTTGCGCATCACTAGAATCAGCAGCGGCGCACAAATCAATTTTCAGGAGGCCAGGTGGAACCAACGTCACATCTGAGTGCTCCTCTACCATCTCCAAAACTCGACCAGAATCCACGACCATCTGAGGTCGGAATTTCACGACGACTGTATTGTGATCACGTTCGATCGACTCAACGCCCAACGCATCGGCACGGACCCGGAGCCGACCATAGTCAGCAAGAGTCAAAATGGAAGCGGGTAGAAGGCCGTAACGATCATGCAACTCGGATAGAATCTGCGCCAAATCATCTTCGCTCTTTGCGCCTGCCACGCGGCGGTAGACTGTCAATCGTTGCGTCATATCTGGTATGTAGTTCTGATCGATTCGCAGGTCAATCTTCAAGTTAACGGCTGCCCGCCTCTCGTCCAAAATCTCTTCGCCTTTCAATCGACTCACCGTCTCTTCCAGCAACTTGATGTACATCTCAAACCCGATCGCTTCAATGTGCCCGCTCTGTTCACCACCGAGCAGGTTGCCAGCTCCCCTAATCTCCAAATCCAGCGCGGCGACCCTAAACCCGCTACCAAGATCGCTGAACTCTCGAATCGCGGCCAAGCGTTTACGTGCGACAGCCGACAGTGCGTCGGCATGGGGTAAAAGCAAGTAGGCGTAAGCTCGGCGGTCTGACCGACCGACCCGGCCTCGCAACTGGTAGAGTTGTGCCAAACCAAAGTGATCGGCCTGATTAATGATTAAAGTGTTGACGTTTGGTAGGTCTAGACCATTTTCGATGATCGTGGTTGTTACAAGTACATCGCATTTGCGATCAATAAAACTCACCATGCATCGTTCAAGAACGTCCTCACTCATTTGGCCGTGCGCAACAGCCACCTTGACATTCGGCACGAGTCGCGTCACTAGTTCAGCGATCGAGTAGATCGATTCAATGCGGTTGTGCACGAAATAGACCTGTCCACCGCGCTCGACCTCGTGACGGATCGCCTGTGCGATCAAAGTGCGGTCGAATCTGGCGACATTGGTCTGAATCGCCAATCGATTCTTTGGGGGAGTTTCAATCAGCGACATGTCGCGAATACCGATGAGGGACATGTTGAGCGTCCTAGGAATTGGTGTTGCCGTCAGTGTTAGGACATCGACTCTCCGGCGTAATTGTTTGAGTCGTTCCTTATGAGCTACGCCAAAGCGTTGCTCCTCATCAACAATAAGCAATCCTAAGTCGCGAAACGTCACATCCCTCGAGAGCAAGCGATGGGTGCCGACAACTATGTCAGCCCTCCCATTTGCTGCGTGGCTAATAACTGTCTTTTGTTCTTGCCGAGTTCTGAATCGGCTCAGTAACTCAATCGTGACGGGAAACGCTGCAAACCGTTCTGTGAGCGTCCTGACATGCTGGAAAGCTAAGACGGTTGTGGGCGCCAGCAACGCGACCTGCTTCCCCTCCATGACTGCTTTGAATGCGGCGCGGACAGCGACTTCCGTCTTTCCGTACCCAACATCACCGCAAAGCAGACGGTCCATAGGGGTCGGAGCCTCCATGTCGCGTTTGATGTCGGCTACGGCTGTGGCTTGATCAGCAGTTAGTTCATATCGGAAGGCGTCCTCGAATTCACGCTGCCAATGCGAATCTTCGCTGAAGGCGTGGCCCGGTATGGTTTTGCGCGCGGCGTAAAGCTTCAGAAGCTCCTCCGCCATGTCACGCATCGCCTTCTTGACTCGTGTCTTCGCACGTTCCCAAGTTGTTCCCCCTAGCCGATCAAGCGACGGTCGGCTTCCACCGGTGTACTTCTGGATCAAATCGAGTTGCTCCACCGGCACGAATAGCTTCGTGGCCTCCGCATATTGGAGTTCCATAAATTCCTGCACTGCGCCGCCAACTTCAAGCTGGCGGAGACCAACGAATACACCAACACCGTGTTCCACGTGCACGACATAATCGTCGACCTTAAGGTCACGAAAATCGGTGAGGAACACCTGCGGGAGGGGGCGCCGGCGATCGGACGTTTGTCTAGGCTCCTCGAACACGTCGGCTTCGGCATAGACCTGGAATCCGGCATCAGCCAACCTAAATCCACGCGATAGCTGGCCTACAGTTACTATTACGGCCGATCTACTCGGCGGCTGATGGGCGCCGGCAATTACCGCTGAAAGCCCGTGGTCGGTCAGTAGTTCAACAGCACGGTTCAAGGTGCCACCGGTTATTGCAACGAATAACACCTGTTCGCCCTGTGCGTGCGCACGTTGGACATCCGTTATCCAGTCCGCAAGGCGGCCTCGGTACTCGATCACTGGTTGACAGGCAATGTGCACAGAATCACCCACGGATGTCTTGTAATCGAGGGCATTGAGGTAAACCGCGGTTCGTAGCCGTTGTGCAATATCGTCGGGGTTAGCCACGAACTGTTCCAGCGCTCTCGGTGCCTCACCGCGTGTTTTTGCATCCTCAAATGCGGTGGTTAATCGCTGATATGCCGTCGTCAACTGCGTATTGACTTCTTCTGGCTCGGAAGTAAGCAGGCGATATTCATGTGTTGGCAAATACTCGAACACCGAGACAGCCGGAGGCTCCTCCTCTAATGTTTCTGGATTGTTGTCGTTATCAAAGCGTTCTCGAATTGGCGTTATCGCAACCCGACTGACCCCTCCTATTGAGCGCTGTGTCGCTTCGTCATAGCGCCTTATCGACTCGATCATGTCTCCGATAAACTCGACACGCACAGGATGGTCGTCTGTGGCAGGAAAAAGGTCGACTATGCCGCCTCTGACACAAAACTCACCGTGGCCATCAACAGGGTCTTGGCGAACAAAACCTCCACGAAGAAGGCGATCGCCGAGTAACGTTGGCGACGTCTCGTCCCCCGGAGCAAGGTGAATCGACGCATCCAGCATTACCGCTGGAGCACTCACACGAGGGAGAAGCGCTTCAACTGAGGCCACGACAACCCGAGCCTTGCCTCGCACCAAGGCGGAGAGAGCAGCTGCCCGTGCCGAGGTGACCTCGAGGTGCGGCACTAATCCGCGATATGGATCGACCTCCAGCGATGGAAACGGAAGAATTGCAAGTTCGGCCTCGGGGGCCGAACACCCCTCCAGTGACGCGAAGAAGAACCTAGTGTCAGATGTCATCGGGTCAACATCGGCATCGGTCGGTACGACAAGGAGGCTCACTGTTTGACGTCGTGTGGTGGCCGCCGTGAACAGGGCACAAGCCGAACTCGTCAACCCAGTAATGGCAGTAGCGTTAATCTTGGTATCAAGCTGCTCGAGTGCGGTCTTGAGCATCGCCCGCACCGAAAGCGATTGGGGGGTCGAGGGAATCACGATCAAACCAGCGGAGAAGATGAACCCCCGATGTTAGCACGCGGGAGCCAAGAAAACCGCAACGGGTGTCGCGGTCTTCCATCTGGCACTGAGGACTAAAAGTGGAGTTCCGAATGCAAGGAACAGATGCGCTTCACGATTGCCGTCGTAGAGTGACCCTGCTCAATGTCGACACGCACAACCCGTCCACCCCGAGACTCAACTGTTTCACGTCCGACAATCTGGTCGGCCATCCAGTCAGCACCTTTCACAAGCACATCGGGCTGCAACTGCGCAATGAGTTTCTCAGGCGTTGGCTCCTCAAAGATAACCACCGCGTCAACGGAGGCTAGTGCCTCCAGCACTTCCGCACGCTCGGTTGCTGGAACAATGGGCCTTCCTAGTCCCTTGATCGACCGCGCGGATGTGTCACCGTTAAGCCCAACGATCAGAAGGTCGCCTTCTGCGGCTGCCTTCCTGAGATAGCGCACATGCCCAGGGTGGACCAAGTCAAAAACGCCATTCGTGAAAGCAATGGATCCGCCTGCTGCACGTGTTTGGTTAACTAGGTCGATCGCTTCGTCGTACATCATCGTCACCATAGAGGTCTTATCTAGTCGAGATATCCTGTGAAACGAATGTTGTCTGGAAACTTCCAACGATGGCGCGGGCGGAAGATTCCTATGTCATTAGTACGCGATTTAACGCGAAAGGTATGCAATAGGCGGTGATAGTCATACGGATATCCGTCACGCTTGTGCACCGCGACGTCAAGTTTGTAGGTACCTGCGACCAGGTCTAGGCTGTCAATGGTAAAAACAATTTCTCCCTCACCGTCCATACGTTCGGAGGTCAACTTCTCAAGAGCCGTGTTGGTACCGTAACAGCACACACCCTCAGCATTAAATAAACTGATCCCGAATACGAAGTCGCCTACGGGCTTTGCAGCCCGGACACGCAACCGGATGGACATCCGTGCACCGCAGGGAAAAACGTGCGAGGGTTGGTCATCATCACCCACCATCGAGACTTCCACGATTTCAACCTCGCGTGACCCCCAGCGGCCCTCGGTGGCCTGGAACATGTCGGGTGGATGGTCATCGGTGGGCGGTCCGGCCGTTCTCGCCTGCTCCCTCGTCTTCGCATCGGCAGAGGCTATCTGCCGCTCTTCCGCCTTCTCCACGTCAACTAAATACGCATCGACAACTCGAGTTGGATCGCCGGTCGCGCGGATCCGCCCGTCGTCTAACCACACAGCCTCGTCGCAAAGTCGCTCCACTAGATCCAGAGAGTGAGTTACCAGTAGGACGGTCTTACCTCGCCGACGAAACTCGGCAAATTTATCAAGACACTTATGGGTGAAACTCTGATCGCCGACCGCCAGTACTTCATCAATCAGTAACACGTCCGGGTCGACATGGATTGCCACAGCGAATCCGAGTCGCATATACATGCCTGACGAGTAGGTTTTCACTGGTGCGTCAATAAAATCTTCTAGCTCGGCGAACTCTACAATCTCGTCGAACTTCCTGGTGACCTCCCGTTTTGACAGGCCTAGCATGATGCCGTTAATGAAGATATTCTCCCGCCCACTGATCTCAGGATGGAAGCCAGCTCCGAGTTCAATCAGCGCTGAAATGCGCCCGTCGACTCTGACCGTGCCCAACGTCGGCTTGGCGATACCAGCGACCAATTTCAACAAGGTGCTCTTTCCCGATCCGTTCGAACCGATCACCCCCACCGTCCGCCCTTTCTCTACAGTAAGCGACACGTCCTGAAGGGCGGAAAATGTTTCGTGAGGCCGAAGGTCAGAGATCAGGCTACCCGACAACAGAGCGCTCTTCAGCGTGGCGAATTGCCGGCGACGGCTAAATCGACGGTAGACCTTAGACACTCCTTCGACGGCGATTACGTTCGTCAACTCCACCCTCTCATACTTCTTCGGCAAACGAGTCGCGTAGCCTGTCGAACAGAAAATATCCCAGGAGAAACAATACGATTGACACGCCACCCAGGGCTAACAGCCACTTCCAATGCCCAAACGGCCCGTCGTAGAACAAGATCTCCTGATAGGAGATGACCAAGTGGGTGAACGGGTTCAGGTCCAGTAGGACCTTGCCACTCGGCGGAGCTAATGACATCGGATAGATAATAGGCGTGGCGAAAAACCAGAAGGTCATCAGGTTTCCTAAGATATCTCTTAGGTCACGAAAGTGGACCGTTAGCGACGCCACAATCAGCGCTAAGCCAAGTGTAAAGAAAAGCTGTACGAGCACGACAACCGGCAACCAGAGTAATTCCAATGGACGGACTGGCACCGCGAAGTACACCAGTGCAGCAGCAATTATCGGTAGCCCTAGCAAGAAATGGATCATGTTCGCGAGAACAGTAACAACCGGCAGCACTTCGGCAGGAAACAGCACCTTCTTGATCAAATTGCCGCCTGCGATCAGCACATTCGACGCCTCTAGGACAGATGACGAAAACCATGTCCAAGGCAGAAGACCGCAAAACATGAACAACGCGTAGGGCTCAATGTCGATCGGACGGATGCCCGGGAGAACGACGCTGAAGACAAACCAATAGACCAACAGAAGCAGAAGGGGGTTGATAAAGGACCAAAAAAACCCAAGAACCGATCCACGGTAGCGCGCCTTGAGTTCACGGGCCACCAGGCTTTGAATGAGGCTTCGGTGGCGGAGTAAGCGAACCAGGTTATGCAGCATCGACCTGAAGCACTAGCGTAGTGATGTTGTCGGGTCCGCCCCCAGCATTAGCTGCCTCGACCAACGATTTACAGATATCAGAAAGGGGACCGTCCTGCTCCAATAGTTCATGTAGATGTCTGGGCCTAAATAATAGTCGACTTCGAATCAAGACCGAAGGCTAGCTGCGGACCTGGGCGCGTGCAGCGACCTGTATTCGAACGAGCGACCGGTGCAGCGAGACGCGCGCTCGCTCAACATCAATATCCAAGGACCGCTCAGCCAGCCGCTTCTCAGCACGCTGCTTGGCCAACCGTGAACGCTCAACGTCGATCTCCTCAGCGCGCTCAGCTACCTTTGCAAGCACTGTGACACGGTCGGACTGGACCTCGACGAACCCTGAGAGGATCGAAATAAATGATCGTTCTTGATTCGTACGAAACCAGAGTTGCCCAACATCCATCATCGTCGCTAGGAGCGGAGTGTGCCCGGGTAAAACATCAAAATACCCTTCCGCGCCAGGAATGTGCACCTCGTCAACCAACTGGCTGACCAGCGACCTGTCTGGGGTGACAACCTCGAGTGTGAGTTGTGATGGTAATACCATGGGATCCCTACACGACGCGCCCTGCCTCAGGCACTTTTCATCTTTTCAGCTTTCTCGATTGCCTCGGCAACGGTTCCCACGAGATAGAACGCCTGCTCCGGCAGGTCATCATGTTCCCCCTCAACAATCGCCTTAAAGTCACGGACAGTATCAGCAATCGGCACGTACTTACCGGGCAGACCTGTGAATTGCTCAGCCACGAAGAACGGCTGGGATAGGAACCTTTGTACCTTCCGCGCACGTGACACTGTCAGCTTGTCATCCTCCGACAACTCGTCAATCCCTAGGATGGCGATGATGTCCTGTAGGTCCTTGTAGCGCTGCAGGACCTGCTTCACCTGACGGGCAACTTCATAATGTTCCTCGCCAATAATCCGCGCATCCAGAATGCGTGAAGTCGAGGCTAGCGGATCAACGGCCGGGTAAATACCAAGTTCGGCAATTGATCGTGAGAGGTTTGTCGTCGCATCAAGGTGAGCAAAGGTCGTCGCAGGGGCCGGGTCGGTGTAGTCGTCGGCCGGTACATAAATAGCTTGTACTGAAGTAATCGAGCCTTTTTTCGTCGAGGTAATCCGCTCCTGGAGTTCACCCATCTCAGTCAAAAGAGTTGGCTGATAGCCCACCGCCGACGGCATGCGGCCCAACAACGCTGAGACCTCCGACCCTGCTTGGGTGAACCGGAAAATGTTATCAATGAAGAGGAGGACGTCCTTGTTTTCCTCATCTCGGAAGTACTCCGCCACAGTCAGCGCACTCAGGCCAACCCGGAGCCGCGCGCCCGGGGGTTCGGTCATCTGACCGTATACTAAGGCGGCTCGTGACTTGTCAGGCTCGTCGATGTTGATAACACCACTTTCCTGCATCTCAAGCCATAGGTCGTTACCCTCACGCGTTCGTTCGCCAACTCCGCCAAACACCGAAACGCCGCCGTGCTTCAGCGCAATATTATGGATAAGCTCCATAATGATGACGGTTTTGCCAACACCGGCACCGCCGAACAGCCCGATCTTGCCGCCACGCAAGTACGGCTCCAACAAGTCAATGACCTTGATCCCGGTCTCAAACATCTCAAGTTCGGTTGATTGATCCTCAAGAGTTGGGGCCGGTCGGTGAATCGGCCAACGTTCGTTCGCCTCAACAGGCCTGTCAGGAAAGTCAACAGGCTCACCAAGTACATTTAGCACCCGGCCAAGGGTCTTCGGCCCAACAGGCACGGAGATTGGTTCACCAAGGTCGACCACCTGCATGCCCCGTTGCATTCCATCAGTCGGCTTCATGGCCACAGCACGTACTCGGTTTTCACCAAGGTGCTGCTCAACTTCAGCAATGACGTCAATCTCGGCGCCAGCGCCATCTTTTTCGTGAGATTGGACCCGGATCGCGTTGTAAATCGCCGGCAGGTGCCCACCCTCAAACTCAACATCAATAACAGGTCCAATAATCTGGACCACTTTGCCGGTTTTCTGTTCCACCGTCACTACATTCGCCATGTGTCTTGATCCCTCTACAGCGCCTCGGCTCCCGACACAACCTCGATTATCTCGCGCGTGATGGCCGCCTGACGTACTTTGTTCATATAGATTGTCAACTGTTCGATAAGCTCACCAGAATTCTTCGTCGCCGCATCCATGGCGGTCATGCGAGCTGCGTGCTCGGCCGCTGCCGATTCCAGGAGCGCCCGGAAAATCTGTATCTCTACATGGTGGGGAATCAGCGTGCTGAAAATCTCTCGTGCCGCCGGTTCGTAGAGGTAGTCGATGAGCAACTCGGTCTTCGCCGTATCATCATGGTCCGTTGGAGCGACCGGTTCGGTGGTCATGTCATCGGGCACAAGCCGTCCGATGGGCAGTAAACGTTCGACGACGACACGCTGCTGTAACACTGACTTAAACTCGTTATAAACGAGATACACCGTGTCAACCTTCTCGTTCATGTACTCGTCGATCGCGGTCTCGGCAATCGCCTGTGAGTCTTTAGATGACAGTTTGGCGAAAAGGTTTACGAGTTCATACCTGACGTCGAAACCACGACGATTGAAAAAGTCTCGGCCCTTTCGGCCCACCAGCCCAAGTGCCACTTCCCGATCCGGGTCCTCTACCGCGAACCTCTCGGCGGTCTTGATGATGTTGGTATTGAAACTACCGCAGAGTCCTTTGTCAGCCGTGATTACAAATATCAGGGTTCGACCCGCTGTAACAGCGTGTTCCCTTAAAAGGGGGTGCGCCGATGGCTCAACACGTGTTGCCATGTCGTTAAGCACGCGAAGCATATGGTGCGCAAACGGGCGGGCACCCAGAATCTGTTCCTGCGCCCGGCGAAGTTTCGACGCCGCAACCATTTTCATGGCCTTGGTGATCTGCTGTGTTGACTTGACGGCACGAACACGGCGGCGGACGTCGAGAAGGGAAGGCATCGATCAAGCTGCCTCAGTTTTCCTATTGGCCACAAAGTCGGCAGTAAACTCTTTGATGGCAGCGGTCAGATCAGTTTTGAGCTGTTCGTCTAACTGTGACTTCTCTCGAATCGCTGCGCAAATAGCACTATGTCGTGTTTCGACAAACCGATAGAGTTCTCGTTCGAACTTTTGAACATCGGTCACGGCTACCTCATCGAGCAACCCAGTGGTGCCAGCAAAGATAATCATTATCTGCTGCTCGACAGCCAGTGGCTCATACTGGGGTTGCTTGAGGAGTTCGACTAGTCGCTGCCCCCGCGAGAGCTGGGCCTGAGTCGCTTTGTCTAGCTCGCTACCAAACTGTGCAAAGGCCGCCAGTTCTCGATACTGCGCGAGGTCGAGCCGAAGCGTGCCGGCCACTTGGCGCATTGCCTTGACTTGCGCCGACCCCCCGACTCGCGAAACAGAGTTGCCAACATTGATCGCCGGTCGCACGCCTTGGTGAAACAGATCGCTCTCAAGAAAGATCTGGCCGTCGGTGATTGAGATAACGTTGGTTGGAATATAGGCCGAAAGATCGCCGGCTTGGGTCTCAATGATAGGCAGGGCAGTCAAAGAACCGCCGCCCCGTGTGTCACTCAGCTTGGCCGCCCTCTCAAGTAACCGGGAGTGCAGATAGAAAACATCACCTGGGTAGGCTTCACGGCCAGGCGGTCGACGCAGAAGCAACGAGATCTCGCGGTAGGCCTGCGCGTGCTTTGATAAATCATCATAGATACAGAGGGCGTGTCGTCCGGAGTCTCGGAAGTGCTCGCCGATTGAGCATGCTGCGTACGGACTAACAAAAAGCAACGATGCCGGGTCCGAAGCAGCTGCAGCGACAACGATTGTGTAGGTCATCGCACCCGCGTCTTCAAGGGTCTTAACGACTTGGGCGATTGTGGACTGTTTCTGCCCAATAGCGTTATAGATGCAAATAACGCCGGTGTCCTTCTGATTAATGATTGTGTCAACGGCTACAGCGGTTTTACCAGTCTGGCGGTCACCAATGATCAATTCTCGCTGGCCTCTGCCGATCGGAATCATGGCGTCGATCGCCTTTAGACCAGTTTGCAGTGGCTCACGAACCGGTTGGCGATCGACCACGCCAGGGGCGATTTGTTCGATAGGCCGGTACTGATTGCTCGTAATCGGCCCTTTGCCATCAATTGGCTGGCCCAGAGCGTTGATAACACGGCCCAACATCTCGTCACCTAACGGCACCGAAATAATCCGGCCGGTGCGTTTCACGGTGTCGCCCTCGCGGATCTTGGTGTAGTCACCGAGCAATACAGCACCAACGCTTGATTCTTCGAGGTTAAGCGCGATGCCAAAAACTCCGTGAGAAAACTCCAACATTTCACCAGCCATGACGCTTTCAACACCGTGCAGCCTTGCAATGCCGTCGCCGATGGCAATTACGGTGCCGACCTCGCTCACGTCGACGTTGACCGCGTAGTTCCCTATTTGATCGCGGATTATTTTAGAAATTTCTTCAGCTTTGATATCCATCAGGTTCCACTCTCTAGTTGCTCTCTCAGCCGTTCAAGCTGGGTTGCAACACTGCCGTCGTAAACAGTACTACTGACCTTTGCCACGACGCCACCGATGATCGATGGGTCGACCCGTGCATCAATCAACACCTGTTTTCCGGTCACCTCCCCAAGCCGTTGGGCAATCGCGCCGCGCCGATCGGCTGATAGTTTCACCGCTGTCGTCACTTCAGCGCGTACGATCTGTAACCGGTCTTGCACACGGGCTCGAAAAGCCGAGAGGATTTCCTGGACCAAGTTCATCCGGTCACGTGCAGCCAGTAGATCTAGCAATCTTGTGACCGCGGCTGACACATTCTTTTTATGCCTTAGAACCGCGGTCACAGCAGCCTGCTTGTGCGAAGGCGGCACGGATGGGTTTATGAGCGCCTCCTGCAACGAGGGGTGGACTTCCAGCAAGGTGACAAACTCCTCTAAATCGTGCTCAGCGGTCGAGGGCTCCTCGTCCTTGTCTCTAACCGTCACCTCAAACAACGCGCGTGCATAACGTCCTGCGATAACCCGTTCAGTCATTTTCTTTCAACACCCTTCGGTGCTGGTTCTAGCACCCGGTTATCAACCGGGCCGTACTTGGTCAACGTACCGGTCAACAAGTCTCAGCTGGTCTGTCGCTGACAGATTATCTTGAATCCGCTGCGCCGCCACTCGCGTGGCTAACGCGGCCGCGTGCTGCGTCAGCTGCTGCTTCGCGACCCGTAACTGGAGGGCCAACTCTCTACGACTTTCCTCGATCAGCCTCTGACGAGCCGCCTCGGTCGACTCTCGCAGCCGTTTCTCCTCAGCAGCAACCTCCTCCTGGCCGCGCACCCGAAGCGTCTCCAGCTCATCAGGAAGGGTTAGTAGCCTCTCCTTGATCGCTTCCAATTGCTGGGCTGCTTCGGCACTAGTCGCCCGCGCTTGGGCGAGACCCGCACGCACCTGGTCGCTTCGATCACTCAGATAAATGCTGAGAGGTCCCCGAAGTAATACAAATAGGATACCCGCGAGCACAGCGAAATTAGTAAGCCGTGCGATTGTTTCCAGTAGAGGCGTGTCGTGCTCTTCCTCAGCATGTACTGAGTCGGCTTGTGTTGGTTGGGAAGCCGCGGCTAAGACGCCGCTAACGCCAGCCCATTGAATCGCCGGCAGAACCACGGCGAAGCTGAGGCAAATGAAGAGAACGGACGACCGCATAAAACTCGACCATTCAGAGCTACGAGTGGAGGCAATGGCAAGCGAATGGCGGATGCGGGTCAACGATCTCCAACTTAACGGGACGCCCGGTGCACCTTCCGCGCCAGTAGTCAATTCGACGAAATCTTCCGGCCTAGCACCTGCTCGGCGGCGGCGAGGCCGAGCGCCTCCGCATCGCGCTCGAGTTGGGCGCGAGCTTCAGCGGTCTGCGTCTTCAGGCGTTCGGTCGCATCAGCGAGGTTCGACTCGGCATCCCGTTGCGTTTCATTGAGGATTTCAGCGCGACGAGCCAGTAACTCTCGACGGTTCTCCTCCATCTGTTGGTAAATCTCTGCACGCGCAGCCGCTGTCTTCGTTTCGAACTCTGCTGTCGCTTCAGCGGCTTTTCTTGCCGCTGACTCGGCCAGCTCAAGCGCTGACCGAATGGCACGCTCACGCGTTTCCATCACCTCGGTAAGTGGTGCAATTAAAAAACGCTTGAGGGTCCATGCCAGTAACAACACCAACCCAATTACCCAGAAGACCGTCAGGTCTGGAATCAAAGAGAACTCCCGCTTGGTAGAGCGACGACCCAGAAGGGTTTCGAACGCCCGTGCAGAACGCCGATTTTAGCATCTGCACTGCACGACGACAAGAGCGGCCAGGCTAAAACTTGTGTTCGTAAAGCCTACCCCACGTAAACCCTAGAGCCAGATTCCACGAACGACTCAACTGTGCCAATCTTGACTGCCTGGCTACCAGTTGCCGCTAATGCACTCATCGCTCGGTCCACCACAGTGGCCGCCACTGCGACCAGCAACCCTCCAGATGTTTGGGGATCGTAGAGCAAGGTTGCAATCTCTCCAACTAGCCCCGCTTCGAACCTCGTCCGCTGGCCGAAGTGCTCCGCGTTGGTGTCGCCCCCGCCAGTTCGATTCTGTCGCACCAGAGCAGATGCCCCCTCAAGTAATGGAACCGCTGCTGATTCAATCCGAAAGGCAACGCTTGAAGCCGAGGCCATCTCACAGGCATGACCCACTAGACCGAAACCAGTAACGTCGGTGCAGGCATGGACTTCATCCCGGCCCAAGGTGCATAGCGCATCAGCGGAGGCGCGGTTGAGTGTCGTCATCGACTCGATAGCAGCCGTTTCGATATTCTCTGCGGCACGTCTTTTCTTGATCGCGGTTGCAATAATCCCGGTGCCTATCGGCTTGGTTAGCAACAACTTGTCTCCAACCTGTGCCCCCGCGTTTGACAGCACCCGGTCTGGGTCTACACGGCCGGTTACGGCATACCCGAATTTGACCTCGGCATCCTGCACTGTGTGTCCCCCGATAAGGGCTACTCCGGCTTCACTCAGTTTGCTCAATCCTCCCTCGAAGATCGCCTTCACCACAGTTGGGTCGAACTCCTGGCTCGGAAAACCCGCAATGGCCATTGCTGTGAGTGGTTTCCCGCCCATAGCGTAAATATCACTCAAGGAGTTCGCTGCAGCGATTTGTCCATAGGCGAAAGGGTCGTCCACGATTGGCGTGAGGAAATCAACGGATTGGACTAGCGCTGAACTGGCATCCCACCGGTAGACACCCGCGTCGTCGGAAGTGCGGAAATCGACCAGCACCCGTTCGTTTTCCAACGAAGGTAAATCGCCCAGGACCTGAGCGAGCTCGCCGGCAGCGAGCTTACTCGCTCAACCCGCGCAACTGGAGTAGTCGGTCAGTCGTCGTTTGGTCCAACGCATGTCTAGTTCACTGATACTACAGCCCTCTTCCACGGTGACCCAGAATTCGTTCACCGCTTTGTCAATTGCTCGTAGATTCGTTGTAGCTCTTCCTCCGAACTGAAGTCGATCTCAATCCGCCCTCCCTTCCGTTTTCGGATGACACGTACCCGTGTACCTAGGGCGAATCGGAGCTGCTCCTCGGCCGCACGGACATGTACGTCGGGCGCCTCCGGCCTACCTGCTCTGATCCCTTGTCCTGTGAGCTTACGGATGAACGCCTCGGTTTCTCGAACCGACAGTCGCCGCCTCATTACCTCACGGGCCGCTCGCCGTTGAGCCGACTCGTCTGGCACGCCCAACAGCGCACGGGCATGGCCAACGGTCAGACCACCAGACATAAGGTTGGCCTTAATTTCCTCTGGCAACTTCAATAGACGTAGAGCATTTGCGATGGTCGAACGATCTTTCCCAATCGCACTAGCAATCGCGTCGTGTGTCAGCTGATGCTGTTCCACCAGACGCTGGTAAGCAACGGCTTCCTCAATAGGATTCAGGTCTTCACGCTGTAAATTCTCGATGAGTGCGAGCGGCAATAATTGGTCGTTTGTTACCTCGCGGACAACGATGGGCACACGCAACAAACCCGCCCGTTGCGCGGCACGCCACCGCCGCTCCCCCGCGACGATTTCGTACCTATCCTCAACTTTTCGCACGACGAGCGGTTGAATAACACCGTTGGCTCGGATCGACTGTGCCAACTCATCCAGTTTCGCCCCGTCTACCTCCGTCCGTGGTTGGTCGGGATTCGGAATGAGTTGATCGATGTCAATTTCGTTGAGCGCAACCTTGGGAGTTGGCGACACGTCAGGAATAAGTGCGCTCAGTCCCCGGCCGAGCGCTGGGCGCTTTTCAGTCATACTTCTCTCCCAGAATAATCGAGTCCTTGTTGAGAATTTCTTTGGCAAGGGAAACATAAGCCTTCGCGCCTCGTGATTTCTTGTCGTAGAGAATAGCCGGTAATCCGTGGCTTGGTGCCTCACCCAACCGTACGTTCCTGGGTATAACCGTATCGAACACTTTCGCTTTAAAGAATTCCCTGATTTCACGTGAGACCTGTTGTGAGAGATTGGTGCGACCGTCGTGCATCGTCAGTAAGACGCCTTCGATATCAAGACTAGGGTTGAGCGAAGCACGGACACGCTGAAGGGTCGAGACCAACTCGGCTAAGCCCTCCAAGGCGAAGTACTCGCTGAGCATAGGGATTAAAACGGTGTCCGCAGCAACAAGACCATTGAGGGTTAGAAGGCCCAGGGACGGTGGGGTGTCGATAAAAACGTAATCGTACCGATCGACGAGTTGTTTTACCAGCGAGCGGAGTCGCTTTTCGCGATTTTCGAGCGAGACCATTTCGAGCTCTGCCCCGGTCAGGTTGCGCTCTGCCGGCACCACAGATAGGCCGCTCACGGTGGTCTGCAACACAAATCCCGAAAAGTCAGGAATCGTTTTGGCTGTGAGAGCTTCGTAAACAGTGCCTTGACTGCTGGACTGTCCTTTCAGACCAACCCCGCTGGTTAAATTAGCTTGAGGATCGACGTCGACAGCTAACACACGGCGCTCCACAAGCGCCAAAGAGGCAGCCAGATTGATTGCGGTTGTGGTCTTGCCAACCCCGCCCTTCTGATTAGCAACAGTAATGACCCTGGCAGCCATGAAACTTAACCGTTGGTATAAATTATGTTAAATGACCTATAATACAAAACTTCTAGATTAGGATACGTCCAGAGGCTTGTTTGGTCAAGCTGTTTCACGTGAAACAGTCACCTTTGAGACTTCTGCTTTCACTAACCATGTTTCACGTGAAACAGCTTGCGCGAGATATTCGTCAGCTATCTTGAAACTTTTTCCTTCTGAAGCACGACTAATCGACTTCCAAGTGATTCAACGAGTTGAACAGTTTGCCTCAAAACAAGTGGGGGGCTGAGCGACCTTGACTCTTTCGTTTTGCCGCTGCTTTCAAACAGAAGCATCTTTCCCTCATATTGCAGGAAACTCTGAAGCTTGTTAAGTGAGGCCCTGTCTACACCGATAGCCCTTACGCTCACAAAGGCCATCGACTCGAGCAGGTCTTTACGAAGTAGTAAATCCTCCCAACGAACCGTTTCAACCTTTGAATCCTTCAGGTCAAGTGTCCTCAAGGCCTCCCGAAGAAAGGCTGATTTCCTTGTTTTTGATTCAACCATTGTAAGGTGGAGATTTGGCCTAAATAGCTTGATTGGGATGGCTGGGGAACCGTTACCGGAACCTACATCGAGGAGGCTCAGCTCGCCACCTGGGATTACTTTCGCCGCAATTAAAGGCTCGATGATCAATCTTTTCAGCGACGAGTCAGTGTCGACGCTGGAGGTTAGGTTGACCGTTGAGTTCCAGCGGGCTAAGAGAGCCAGGTAGGCCCTCAGATTTTCAGCCTGTTCACCGTTGAGCCGAAGCCCTGATTGAGCGGCTAGGCGCTCGAGCCTTAGAATCGGTTCCTTTGCGCTCATGGCCGACATGCATGATATCGCGGTCTTGTCTTATCTTTCCCCCAAGTTCTCTTACTACCACTAAAAAGTAGGCTACCAAGAATTGCGATCGCGGCTGGTGTCATACCAGGAATTCGACGGGCCTGACCGAGTGTTGTCGGCAAAGTCTGCGTAAGCCTTTCGATGACTTCTGTCGACAAACCTGGGATCTTCGCGTAAATGAACCCTCGGGGAATTTCGCATTCTGCTTGTTGTTGCTCTCGCTCCACAGCAGCCATCTGACGTTTGAGATAACCCTCATACTTGATTTCAGTCTCCACAGTCGCCAGATCTATTATCTTCGTATTTTCTTCGCCTTTAAGTTCTATCTCGCCGCTATCAATCAATGATTTGAGTCTGAGTTGTGGACGACGAATGGCCTCAGAGGCGCGAACACGACAACCGTCTGGTAACGTAACCGTTGTCTTTCTCAAAGTCTTAAGATTCTGCTCAAAACGTCGCCGACGACCAACGAATCGCTCCCATCGTTTTTTTGTAACGAGGCCGATGTTCCACCCGTGTTGGGTAAGTCGCAGGTCCGCGTTGTCGGTTCGAAGAAGCAACCGATGTTCGGCCCGTGAGGTAAACAGGCGGTAAGGCTCGAGGCACCCCTGCGTAGTGAGGTCGTCAATCATCACGGCCAAATATGCCTCATCACGACGGAGCACGAGGGGCTCATCCCCTGCGATGGTGCGTGCGGCGTTGATGCCAGCTATTAATCCTTGACCCGCCGCTTCTTCATACCCTGAGGTCCCGTTTACCTGTCCTGCTAGGTAAAGATTGTTAAGTCGTTTGGTCTCTAGACTCGGCCGAAGCTCAGTTGGCTGGATGAAATCGTACTCGACCGCATAGCCAGGTCGCAGCAACGTAGCAGCCTCGAGGCCCGGCAGATTCCTGATGATCGCCCTTTGGACCTCACGCGGCAAACACATCGACATCCCGTTTACATAAATCTGTTCGACATCAATCCCTTCGGGTTCAAGAAAGACTTGATGGCGTTCTCGGTCGGGAAACCTCACAACCTTGTCCTCAAGTGACGGGCAGTAACGCGGACCGATTCCTTGGATTTGTCCGTTGAATAAAGGGGAGTCGTCAAGATGTGTGCGGACCAAAGCGTGAACTTTTTCGTTGGTGTGTACGAGGTAACAGTTGATTTGCGGATTCCTAATCCGATCAGTCATGAATGAAAACGGAGTCGGCTGATCATCCCCGCGCGTCACTTCCACACGATCCCATTCGATCGTGTCGCGATGTAAGCGGGGCGGCGTGCCAGTCTTGAGCCGCCCCCAGCGAAACTCCAATCGCTTCAACGACTCGGCGAGGGCGGTCGACGGCAGTTCGCCGTACCGGCCAGCAGGACGTTGCTCCCGCCCAATATGAATTAGACCATTGAGAAACGTGCCAGCAGTGACCACCAGTGCCTGACAGATCAGTAATCGACCATCTGCCATCCGTAGTCCTCGAACAGCGTTGTTGCGAACCACGATTTCGGCAGCCGCGCCAAAGATCCACTCAATTCGTGGTTCGCGCTCGAGGGACGCTAGAACCCAACGAGAGTACCTTTGTTTGTCGGCCTGGGCGCGAGGCGACCGGACAGCCGGTCCACGACTTCGATTTAGTAATTTGAACTGAATTCCGGTTGCGTCAATTGCCTCCCCCATGAGACCACCAAGGGCATCAATCTCGCGCACCAGATGACCTTTCGCAGTACCGCCAATCGCCGGGTTGCAGGACATCGTCGCCACAGTTTCGCGCGAGAGCGTGCATAGGCCCACCCGCCGCCCCATGCGCGCTGCAGCTCGCGCCGCTTCACATCCTGCATGTCCTGCGCCAACGATGACCAGGTCGTAGTACGACATCGAAATTTAGAGATAACGAGTTTCCAGAAACCTCATCGGGTTAGGTCTCTAGCATTGACATAGAGACTGTTGAGATGAACGACGGCAACTGTATCACTGTGACAAAGACTACAGAATCTACTTACCGATGCAGAACCGCTTGAAGATGTGCTGCAGAAGATCTTCGGTGGTGCGTTGGCCAGTAATCTCTTCCACGATCGCGCGTGCTCGCTGTAGGTCAGCGAGCACGAATTCTTCCGATATCTCTGTGGAAACAGCCTGTGCGGCTTGGTCGAGTTCACCGCGCGCTCGTTCCAGCAGGTCAAGATGCCGAGTGTTTGTGATCGCTGGTGAGTCGCGGCGCGGTTCCTCGGCAGCCAGCTCGGCCGTTAGCGCCTCTCGAAGAGCTTCAAGACCGGCTTCTGTCGTGGCCGTAGCCTTCACGATGCGACTGGACACCGCGGTGAATGGATCTGACGCCCACGCCAACGGCAGGTCGTCTTTATTGGCAACGATTAATCGCTGGCACGACGAAGTTTCCTCGAGCAACTGAAGGTCGCTGTTGTCAAATGGACGGGATTGGTCGAAGACTAGGAGGGAAAGGTCGGCCACCGCCATTACTGAACGAGCGCGGAGCACGCCTTCGATTTCAACCGCATCGCCTGTTTCTCGTATCCCGGCAGTGTCTACCAATCGAACAGGGACACCGCACACATCAATTGTTTCAGTGACAAGGTCGCGCGTCGTGCCGGCCACGTCGGTGACAATTGCCCGACCGGCACCCACAAGACCATTGAAAATGCTGGACTTCCCCGTGTTTGGGCTCCCAATAATTGCGACTTGCCTACCCTCACGAATCACCCGACCGCGACGCCCACCTGCGAGCAATCCGCTTATTCGGGCGCCAATGTCGACGATCGCCGTAACCGTTTTCCGTCGGTCGATAAAATGGTAGCCCTCCTCGGGAAAGTCGAGCGAGGCTTCGAGGCCAGCGATCAAGTCGAAGAGGGTCGCGTCGATCGCTTTTATTTCAGTACTAAGTGTGCCCTCTAATTGATCGTAAGCTAGTCGAGCCTGCAGTGGTGTAACGGAGTCAACCAAGTCAGCGACTGCCTCAGCCTGTACGAGGTCTATACGCCCGTTGAGGAAACCGCGAAGCGTAAACTCCCCTGGTTCGGCTAACCGAGCACCGGAACGCATTGCGGCCTCAACGATCGCTTCGAGCACCACTGGGCTCCCATGCGCGCTTAGTTCGACAACGTCGTCACCGGTGTAGGACGCTGGGCCCGGGAAAGAAGTGGCTAGTACCTGATCGATCCGTTCCGTGTCATTATCACTGGCAATCTCCTCGAGCGTCGCGAGTGTCGCCGTGCGTGGTTTAAGCCGCGCGCGGTTCCCCAGCAGCGCCCCAGCAATCGACTGGGCATTTGGGCCACTTAGGCGGACAATACCAATGCCACCGCGTCCCGGTGGGGTCGCAATGGCGACGATTGTGTCGTCGGTGTTAAACACGGGATGGATATGCCCGCTGGTGGGCGAATGGTGGCGGGGTGGCGCCCGGCGTTAACCACTCCCCTTGACTGTAATACTAATCGTCTTGAGCAAAGCGTCACCAATGCTCTCAGAGTCCACGTCCGGCTCCTCGGCAATGGCCAAGTGCACGATACGCCGTGCGTAGGCATTCAATGGTCCAAGTTCCTGCGCCTCACCCGTTTGCTTCGCACGGTCAGCGAGCAACCGAGCCGTTTGCCGCAACTCCTCGTCTTGGCCCTGCCTAAAATCACGATAGTCGACGACAACGCGGTGGCGGTCAGGAAGCTCGTGACGAAAAACGGAGTTCATGACATGTTGTAGCGCGTCAAGTGCAGCAGCGCGTTTTTCCAACAACACCTCGCCCCCGTCACCATCAAGTCGTATGCGCAGGCAATCGTCGTGCTCTTCAACCACCGGTTCTAGTGGGAGAGCAAGGTTTAACAGAACCTCTTTGACCAGATCTTGCACTCGAGTTTTCAGTTCCGTATCTGCGTTCATCGTCTAGCCGCCCCCGTGCTCACGTGAGCCCTTCTTTTTCACCTTCGCTTTTTTGGTTCGACGTTCAGCGGGCGGCCTGACCGTGTGCACCTTCGGCGGGCCGATAATCCGATTGGTCACCACTTGTTGCCCCACGCCCCACAGATTACTTACGAGCCAGTACAGGACCAATCCGCTCGGTGCCCCCAAGAACATAAACGTGAAGACGACCGGCATCACCATCATTACCTTCTGCTGAGTCGCATCTGCCGTTGATGGTGTCATTCGTTGCTGCGCCATCATCGTCACGCCCATCAGTAAAGGAGTGACATACAGCGGATCAGGCTTCGCAAGGTCTTGAATCCAAAACATAAACGGAGCGTCTCGGATTTCGATAGCGACTGATAGTAATGAATAAAACGCAAACAAAACCGGCATCGTCGCCAACATCGGCAAACAGCCGCTTGCGGGGTTTACTCCGCGGTCGCGATACAAACCCATTAGCTCCTGATTCATTTTCTGTTTAGCCGGGTCGGTGGCCTTTAGACCTTTGTAGCGATCCTGAATGGATTTAATTTCTGGCTGCAACTCTTGCATCTTACGCATCGACACGACGCTTTTGTGACGCAAGGGAAACATGGCGGCATTGATCATGATGGTAAGAATGATGATCGACCACCCGTAGTTCCCAACATGGCCATACACCCACTTGAGCGAACGATGCAGTGGAACGACCAACCACGAAAAAAAGCCAAAGTGCACGGCTTGCACAAGTTCGCCATCGATGATGCCGAGAATGTCAAAATCTTTTGGCCCCATATAGAAGCGGGTTTCGGTGGGCGGTTCGGCAAACTGTAGGGAGTAATCTATTAGCACAACCTGGTCGTCGCCGGAACCCAGCGTTACTGGCCGATAATTAACTTGTGCTGGGTTGGTATCAGGCAACGCCGCCGACAGAAAATAGTGGTCGTCAACACCGACAAACCCGAAAGTGCCTTCGTAGGCAGGCGTCTCTTCCAGGTCTGAGCTGTCCAGTCGAGAGACCTCTTCCTCTTGAAAAAAGATCGCCTGCGACGCCTGGCTATAAGTGAAGCCGAACCCGCCACCGGTGCTGCTGCCCAGCCCGGGACCCCATCGCACTACCGGATTTACTGCGCCTCTAGAAGTCCTCACGCTGGCGCTGAAGCGAACCACGAACGGCTCGTTTTGGGGATCGAAGCGGTACTCCTTACGAACTTGTAGGCCACCGCTGTCTTCGTACTCAAAGACTAATGACCGTGGCGCTGCTCCTACCTGTAACGACCCAGCACTTGGCCGAAACAATGCCTCGCGTAACTGAACGTTCAGCTGTTCGTCAGCAACCTCGAGGGTAAACGGAAGCGGTGCTTCTTGGTCGTCTAGAACCGGCACTAGCTCATTTGACTCACCGGAGTCCTCTAAATACTCTTTCAGCTGCCAACTTTTCAGTACGCCGCCCCTGTTAGAGAAAGTTGCTATCACTTGTTCGGTTTCAACAACGATATCTCGCGGAGTCTCATCAGCGATAACAGTAGACACCCCTACTGCGCCCGATGCATCGGTCGTTTGTGGTGGTTCTGTGGAGGGCGGCGTTTCAATAATCGGCGCCTGGGGCTCAACAGGTGAAAGGTCGCGTAAACCAGTCGACCTTGTCTCTGTGGATACAGTCTCATCATCCGGTAATTGAGCGGGGGGTACTATCAGGCTCTGGTACACGAATAACACCAGGAATGAGAGAAAAACGGCGAGTAAGACTCTTTTTTCCATCGATAGCTAATCAGGACTCGACCCGTCGTGAACGCTTCGCCGGAATAGGGTCGTATCCACCCGGGGTGAGCGGTTGACAACGAACCAGCCTCCAGCCTGCAAGTAGAAGTCCTCGCCACGGACCATGGCGCGTTACGGCTTCGGCCGCATAGGTCGAGCATGACGGTGTGAACCTGCAGGTGCCCGTGAAAAGTGGTGAGAATGTCACCTTGTATACGCGGAGCAGCCCAATCAGTAGTGCCGTGATTAACCGATTCACCATATCGTCATCTTTGGTGACGCTCGTGTCGAGCTAAGGTCGAGCGATAGTCTGACTCCAGGCTTGCAAAATCAGTGTTCGGGAACTCACGTCGCGGTAGGACGACAACATCCAGTCCAATGTTTGCCTTTGTCCTTCGAAAGAGCTCCCGTGCAAGACGTTTTGCGCGGTTCCGTAACACCGCGCCACCAAGACGTCTCGACGCTGTGATTCCAAGCCTGCTCCTCGACAAGTCGTTAGGCAAAATAAGAAGAGTTAGGTACCGGCCATGTGTCCGAATCCCGTTCTTCTGGATCCGCTGGTATTCCGGTCGGCGTTTGATTCGCTCGTTACGCTTGAGCGTCTGTAGCACTGGTTGGACTCTGGCGCCGCGGGTAGGCTAAGACTGATGACCCTTCAGGGTAACCTGTGATTCGATCGGAATTACGGAATCGCGATTGTCAGAAAGCTGCAAGGCGCTTCCGACCCTTTGCACGACGACGTTTCAAAATCCGGCGCCCGGCTTTCGTGGCCATCCGCACGAGAAATCCGTGAGTTCGTCGACGGTGTCGACGGTTTGGCTGGAACGTGCGCTTCACTAACCCTTTGCTCCCCGGTTGCGCCTGATGAACAGCTGAGAAACCTTAATGGTAGTGGAGGCGCTTAATCAGTGTCAATGCAGCCAACTCGTTTGTGAATGGTTCCCGCTACAGTAGCCGAAGGAGGGGCAATCTGCCTTGGTTGGGTTAATATTGTGAAATTATTCACTAGAGATGTCAAAACGTGCAAATGTTGGAAAAAGGTCCCTAGATATTATTGAAAGTGTTCAATATTCTAGACGTTTGGCTAGGTGGCATCTATGTGCTAAAGTCCTCGTTTTCAATTATTTGCGTGGTTCATTTGACAAGAATTTCCACAGGTGTGGAAAAAAATGTGGAAGAAATCGTTGTTTTACTTAGGTTTATTAGAAATTGGCCGAATAAGGGTGTCCTCAGCTTATCAAATGTGGCCAGTCATAAAACACCGCTCCAAGCAACTTGGATTGGATTTTGCTGATGAGTGACAGTGTTTGGGACCAGGCATTGGGACGGATAGAAACCAAGATAAACCAACACAGTTTCTACACTTGGTTTAAACCGACTACTTTCATAGACGACTCTGGAGAGGTAATTCAAGTAAAGGTTAGAAACAAGCTGGTCAAAGACTGGCTAACAAAACATTACAAAGGTGTCATTTCTGAAGCGCTAGACGAGGTCAATCGTTCCTCCACTACAATCTCGTTTGTGACCGATGAGGGAAAGGGTCAGGCCAGCAGGCCTCCTCAGGACGTGCCACCTCAGCCAACCACCGACATGAAAACTAGTCCTTCAGCGACTGGCTTAAACCCCCGCTATTCTTTCGATGCTTTTATTGTTGGTCCATCAAATCAATTTGCCCACGCTGCATGTCGGGCCGTCGCTGAAGCACCGTCCCGCTCATATAACCCCCTCTATATATACGGTGGTGTGGGGCTTGGTAAAACGCACCTAATGCATGCGATTGGCCATTTTGTACTTGAACACAACCCGCGACTGAAGCTCACTTACATCTCATCAGAACGGTTTATGAATGAAATGATCAATGCCGTGCGCTTTGATAGCATCCTTGAGTTCCGAGAACGTTATCGCAGCGTTGATGTTCTTCTTGTTGATGATGTCCAGTTTATGGCTGGCAAGGAGGGGACGCAAACCGAGTTTTTTCATACATTTAACTCCCTTTATGACCTCCAAAAGCAAATTGTTATAAGTAGTGACTACCCCCCTCACCAAATCCCCTCACTAGAAGAACGATTAAGGTCACGCTTCGAGTGGGGGCTTATTGTTGATATCCAAGCGCCAGACCTGGAAACCAAGGTTGCTATTCTTAAAAAGAAGGCAGATGCTGAATCTGTCCCCCTGCCTGATAACGTAGCTATCTATATCGCCGGCAAGATCAAATCGAATGTTCGCGAGCTTGAGGGGTCGCTCGTTCGTTTAATCGCGTATGCATCGCTCACTGGACACGAGATTTCCGTGCCGCTGGCCCAAGACGTTTTGAGAAATGTTTTAGCGCACGGCGACCGAGCTGTCACAATTGAAATCATCCAAAAGGCTGTCGCTGACTACTATAAGCTCAGGTTGGCCGAATTAAAATCTCGGAACAGTTCAAAGTCGATTTCTGGACCAAGACAAATTGCAATGTATTTATGTAAATCTCTAACCAGTGCTTCGTTGCCGGAAATTGGCCGGAGTTTTGGTGGAAAACACCACTCGACCGTAATTCATTCAATTAAAAAAGTTGAAGCACAGCGTAAGCACGATGGGGATTTCAACATGGTTATCAACAACCTTATAGAATCCTTGAAGTAGTGTTATCAACAGTTTCCAGCCAGTATCCACAGGGGTCCTAGATTGCTCCCTAGTTCCTTTGGTGGCCCCTTTTCCTCCACAATAAATTAACCAAAAAGACCTGTTTTTTCCTATTCCTGTGGTGTTGTCTAACCTGTTGATTTTAAAGGATTAGGCATTAAAAATAACAGTATCAACACACACTTTATTCTTATATAATTTTGTTACTTCATGATCTCTTTTTAGTAAGAGAGATTATGTTGGTCTCGCCAGTTTCGGATCGATGATATCCAAACATGAGGTCTTTAGAAGCATGGATTTAGTTGTTCGCAAAAAAGAATTCTTTCACGAACTCCAGCTTTTTCAAGGAATTGTGGAGAGGAAGAACACTATTCCCGTTTTGGCAAATGTTTTACTCGAAGCCGAGGGTGATAAGGCCAGAATGGTGGCAACCGACTTGGAAGTTGCGCTGGACGTGCGCTTCTCAGCTAAAGTAAAAAAAGGCGGAACACTTACCCTACCAGCAAAAAAATTATTTGAAATTGTTCAGGCATTACCTGACACAAACATCACAATTCGCGAGGAAGGGCAAGGCGCAGTTAACGTCTCGGCCGACAATTTTGAATCCAGAATAAGAACGTTGCCGCGCCAGGACTTCCCAACACTACCCAAAGCGGATAACAAGGAAACCTTAAAACTCCCAGGGCAAACACTTCGGAACTTAATCACAAGGACCAAGTTTGCGATCACCAGTGAGGATACGCGGTATTTCCTTAATGGCGCACTGTTCTATTTCACTGCGGACGAACTGACCCTGGTTGCAACCGATGGTCACCGCTTAGCTCTTATCACTGGCAAGCAGAAAAGTGGCGGTAAAACAAAGAAGGGTAAAGGCGAGGCCCCGAGGGTAATTTTGCCAAAGAAAACCCTAACCGAACTGGCCAAATTGTTAACCGACGATGTTAAAGAAATTGGCTATCAACAAAGCGAAAACCACCTCTTTTTTGAAGTTGGGGACCGAGTGTTGATTTCTAGGATGATTGATGGGCAATTTCCAGCTTACGAGCGAGTGATTCCAAAAGGCAACGACAAAGTGGTGGAGTTTGACAACGATCGCTTGGCGGCCGCCATTAAACGGGTTGCGGTTTTATCGAACGACCGCTCGCAAGCTGTAAAAATTCAAATAAACAAGAATAAGGTTGAGATTACCTCCAACACCCCAGATGTTGGGGAAGCAAGCGAGGAGCTGGACGTTCAATACACAGGTGACAGCGTACAAATTTGTTTAAACGCTAAATACATACTCGATTTCTTAAGAGAGGTTGAGACTGACAGTATTCGTTTTGAATTTAAAGACGAGACAACCCAGGCGGTAATGCAACCAGTTGGGTTAGAGGGCTACAACTACACCTATGTGATTATGCCAATGCGCATATAGCTAACCATTTAGAACCCCAGCTCCTTTTTGTAATTGAAGTTCACTTAGTTTGTTTTCGGCGTCGCACACATGGTGGAACAAAAAAACACCCCGCCCAAACAGTCTTCACTAGAAGCTGTTACCCCAATCGCTAAAGAACCGATCCATCCAAATAGCGCTGCTAAGCCTTTTGATAATGGAGGTCTGGTTGATTCCTATGATGCCAAGAAAATTAAGGTTTTAGAGGGCCTTAAGGCCGTCAGGAAACGGCCGGCGATGTATGTTGGTTCCACGGGTGCCGTAGGTCTCCACCATCTTGTTTATGAGGTTGTCGACAATTCCATTGATGAGGCATTAGCTGGGTATTGCCGCGAGATTAATGTCACGGTCCACCTGGACAACTCGGTCACGGTAGCCGACGACGGTCGGGGCATTCCTGTTGATAAGCATGCGAGTGGAAAATCGGCCGCCGAGGTGGTTATGACAGTCCTGCATGCTGGCGGCAAGTTTGATAATTCAAGTTATAAGGTGTCTGGTGGCCTGCACGGCGTGGGCATTTCGGTTGTTAACGCGCTGTCTGCCACGCTGGATCTTGAAATCTGGCGCGACGGCAACGTCTACCACCAAACCTATGAGCGTGGTGTTGCCGTCAGTAAGCTTGAGGCGACTGGAACAACCAAGCGCCGTGGGACCAAGGTTACATTCCAACCAGACTTTGAGATTTTTGAGAGTGTCGAGTTTAGTTTCGACACCCTGTCCCAACGTCTTCGAGAACTCGCGTTTCTGAATGCCGGCGTCACAATCACGCTCGATGATGTCCGCTCGAGCAAGAATCATAAATTTCTCTATGATGGCGGCATTGTGTCATTTGTAACATTTCTCAATAAGAACAAAGCAGCGGTTAATGAGCGACCTATCTTTATGAAAGGCGACCGGGGCGGCACAGATGTCGAGATTGCGCTTCAATGGAATGATAGCTATACGGAGACGGTGTACTCCTTTGCTAACAACATCAACACGCACGAGGGCGGCACACATTTATCAGGCCTTAAGTCGGCGCTTACACGCACCGTTAATAGCTACGCGACGCGACATAGCCTGACGAAGAATTTATCCGAGAGCATTAGTGGCGACGACATCCGGGAGGGACTCACCGCAGTTATTAGCGTTAAGATTCCGCAGCCTCAATTCGAAGGGCAGACAAAAACTAAGCTCGGCAACACCGAGGTCAAGGGGATTGTTGAAACTGTCCTGAATGAGCGGCTTGGTTCTTATCTTGAAGAACACCCTGGTATAGCGAAGCGGGTGCTGAACAAGGCGGTCGAAGCGGCAAGAGCTCGTGAAGCGGCTCGGAAGGCACGGGACCTTGTTCGACGGAAGGGCGCACTCGACAACAGTTCACTACCGGGAAAGCTGGCGGACTGCCAGGAGCGTGATCCGGCCGAGAGTGAGCTCTACATTGTTGAGGGGGAGTCCGCGGGAGGGTCGGCCAAGCAGGGCCGCGACCGTCGGTTCCAGGCGATCCTGCCGATTAAAGGGAAAATCCTCAATGTAGAAAAGGCCCGCCTCGACAAGATTCTTGCCAGTGATGAAATCAAGACGATGGTTGCGGCCCTTGGCTGCAACATTGGAGATGATTTCAATTTGGAAAAACTGCGATATCACCGAATTATCATCATGACCGACGCTGATGTCGACGGCTCGCATATCCGCACTCTGTTGCTGACGTTTTTCTACCGCAAAATGGGTGAATTGATTGACCACGGGTATGTTCATATTGCACAGCCACCGCTCTATCGGGTGAAGCGTGGCAAGAGTGAGCATTACATCAAAGACGAGCGTGAATTGGAGAGTTGGTTAATTGCTCGTGCCGCCGAATCGCGGGTCGTGCGAGCGTCGACCCGTCCGGCGCCAATCGCCGGGGTAGAACTAGAAACACTTCTTCAGAAGCTCATTGTCTTCCAGAAATATGTTCAACTCGTCGAACGGCGAGGGCCAGAGCGCGCTGTCATTAAGGCTTTCTTGGATCGCGACGCACGTGACCGGGAGTTCTTCACTAACGAAAAGGCCCTCGCTGTGCTGGCGAATGAACTAACAACTTCGACGCGGAAGGTCACGGTCCGCCCCGACATAGAGCACAATGCTTTCGCTGTTGCGATCGAGGATCACTCCAGCGGCTACCCGAAGAAACATTTGGTGGATGCTGGGTTCGTCACGACCGGCGAGTACAGAACACTGCTAGCAAGCTATGCTGAGGTTCGAGGCCTTGAAGGACCAATAACTATTTCGAGTACAAACGGCCACCGCGAGAATGGAGTGGCCGAGGCTACCACCGGCACTGCTGACGAAACACAGATCGGTGGCGCCCCTCTCGACGAAGCAACTCGCCTCGCCACAGAGTCGCGCGAAGCCAGTCACAAGGACGGCACGGTACAGATAGACTCGATCGACGACTTAGTCGACCATTTCATTGCAGCCGGGCGAAAAGGGGTTGCTATCAATCGCTACAAGGGGCTGGGTGAGATGAATGCGGAGCAGCTCTGGACAACGACGATGAAGCCCGGGACCCGTACATTGCTGCAGGTGCGGGCGGAGGACGCCGAAGCCGCCGACGAGATGTTCAAGACACTAATGGGCGAAAAAGTAGAGCCCCGCAGCGAATTTATCAAGAAGAACGCGTTGGATGTAAAAAACCTCGACGTGTGACCCAGGCCCAGCCTGCGGTCAACGTACGCTGTGCGTGCGTTAAGGCGGCGTGACCTCGCATGACCGATTCCGAATCAAAAATCCCTGTCAACATCGAAGACGAAATGAAGCGCTCGTACATGGATTACGCCATGAGCGTAATCATTGGGCGAGCGCTGCCTGATGTACGAGACGGGCTGAAACCCGCCCACCGACGCGTGTTGTATGGCATGCGAAGCATGGGCCTAGCGTCGAATCGCGGGTATCGGAAGTGCGCCAAGATTGTGGGCGAGGTGATGGGCAACTTCCATCCCCACGGCGACGCCTCGATCTACGACACGCTTGTTCGCATGGCACAAGACTTCAACATGCGGTACATGCTCATTGATTCACAGGGGAACTTTGGATCCATTGACGGGGATCCACCCGCCGCAATGCGGTACACCGAAGCTCGACTGCGGACGCTCGCCGAGCAGTTGATGGCCGATCTTGATAAAGAGACCGTTGATTCTGTTCCTAACTACGATGAGACGACCGAGGAGCCAACAGTGCTCCCAGCGCCCTTCCCAAATTTATTAGTGAACGGCTCAGCCGGCATTGCGGTCGGTATGGCAACAAACGTCCCGCCGCATAACCTCCGAGAGATTATTGACGGGCTTGTGTGGCTAGCTGAGCATCCAGGTGAGACAGAAGAAGAAAAACTAACCAAACTACTAACTTTTATCCCTGGTCCAGATTTTCCTACCGGGGGCTATATCGTCGGCCGGCGTGGCATCCGGTCAGCGTACCAGACTGGTCGAGGGTCGATCCGAATGCGTGCCAGGACCAGCATTGAAGCACTACAAAGAGGCGACCGGGCGGCGATTGTTATTGTCGAGCTTCCCTACCAGGTCAACAAGGCGAGACTGCTCGAGAAGATAGCTAGATTGGCGCGTGAGAAAGTCATTGAGGGAATTGCAGATTTGCGGGACGAATCGGACCGTGACGGAATGCGCGTCGTGATTGAGCTGAAGCGGGGCGAAGTGCCGGAAGTAGTGTTGAACAATCTCTGGAAGCACACGCCACTGCAAACCACTTTCGGCGTGATCATGCTGGCCATCGTCGGCGGACGTCCCCGTGTTCTCACTCTTGCGGAAGTGCTCGAACAATTCTTGGAGTTCAGGCGTGAGGTGGTGCGGCGTCGCACCGAGTTTGATTTGCGTAAGGCGCTGGCGCGCGCTCACATCCTCGAAGGACTGAAGATAGCGCTCAGTCAACTTGACGCAATTATCAAATTAATTCGTGGTTCGAAGGCGCCAGCGGAGGCGCGCTCAGGCCTGATGTCGGAGTTCAGGCTGACCCGGCTGCAGGCTCAAGCCATTCTTGACATGCAACTTCAGCGCCTCACGGGACTTGAGCGACAGAAGATTGTTGACGAATTGACCGAGCTCCTGAAAACGATCGAACAGCTTCGGTCCGTACTCGGGAGTGACGCTCTGCTGCTGGAAATCGTTTTAAATGAACTCCGTGCCGTGCGTGAGAAGTTCGGCGACGACCGTCGGAGTGAGATCGTGGACGAAACGGGTGAACTCAGCATCGAGGATCTTATTGCTGAAGAGAACATGGCGATTACGGTAACGAACACCGGCTATATCAAGCGGACTGCAATCGCCACTTACCGTAACCAGCGGCGGGGTGGAAAAGGCCGAATCGGCATGCGGATGCGCGAAGAGGATTTTGTCTCGCAACTCTTCATTGCGTCGACTCATGCCTACATCCTGATTTTCACAAACCGTGGACGCGTATATTGGCTGAAGGTCCACGAAATTCCCGACGTTGGACCTTCCGGAAAGGGCAAGGCGATCGCAAACCTTGTTTCGATGTCGGCCGGTGAGCGGGTTGCCGCCCTAGTCGCCGTTCGCGAGTGGCCCGAGAACGACGGTGAGCGGTTCATTGTCATGGGCACGCGGCAGGGCAAGGTGAAGAAGACCGACATACGAGCCTTCCGGCATCCAAGGGCCGGGGGCATTATCGCTCAGGCTGTGGGTGCTAATGATGCCGTCATCGCGGTGGTGGCGACTGACGGCACTGGAGAGCTCTTTTTGGGCACCCAGGGCGGCATGGCGATCAGATTTACTGAAACGGGCGTCCGACCCATGGGCCGGCCGGCCACCGGTGTTCGGGGCATCACCCTTCGGACCGGTGATGAAGTGGTGGCCATGACCGAAGTTCGGCCTGGTGGCGCGCTGATGACTGTCTGCGAAAATGGCTATGGAAAACGGACAGAATTGGCCGAATATCGCGTGCAGTCTAGGGGTGGAGTGGGTATTATTAGCATCCAGAGTAGTGAGCGGAACGGTAAGGTCGTCGGCGTCGAGCACGTCCGGGGTGAGGACGAGTTGATGTTGGTGACCAAACAGGGCAAAATCCTCCGGATGCTGACCTGGAGCATCCGGGCAATCGGCCGGGCGACTCAGGGTGTCAGGCTGATCGAGATGGAGGAAGACGACCGCGTAGTCTCAATTGCTCGCCTCGCTGACCATGAGCGCGATGAGAACCAGGCGGGTGAACCGGGCGGAAACGAGGGGTAGGGTATCGTGCGTAACACGCGCCCTCGGTTGGCGACCCAGTGAAGCGAGAAAACTAGTCATTGATTGAAGGAGGCTGACGACATGCATCGGCCACGATTCACGGCTTTAGCACTTTTCGTTCTGACGACGGCCTTTGCCGGATGCTCGAGTCCACCACCCGAGGAGACGTTGATCTCAAGTTTCTTCCGCGCATCCCGCTTTCGGGACAACATGACGTCCGCTAATCTTTCGATGGTGACGTTTAGTCCTGCTGAGAGAGGCGTTGTCTCGAGCTTTGAGGTGGAAAGCATCTCCGAAGAAACAACGGCGCCGATGCGCGCCCGTGCGCTTAATGAAGCATTAATGGCAAGCCAGGCGTCGGAGTCAGAATTCTCTGAACGGAAGCAGGCTTACCAAGACGAGAATCTTGAAGCGATTGAACGGGTCCTTGAAACTGAGCAAGCGGGCAACGCACCAAGCCGCCGAGCCGATCGAACGGTCCAGGAAGAATGGACACAGTGGCGCGCAGAGATGGCCCAACATGCCCAGGAAGTCTCCGATGCGCGTGCGGCGTTGAGCGATGGGCGCATTGTGGCAGAGGGTAGCACCTACAGCCCAACGGACATGATCGACGTCGCGCTGTATGACGGCGAGATTATGTCAAAGACCGTCCGCATCATTGCGGATGTGGTCACACCGGACGAGCAAGATGTTCAGCAAACGCTCGAGGTCGAGATTCAGCGGGCCGAACTTGTTGGAGACGACGGCACGCCGGTCAGCGGGCGCTGGATCATCACGGCTATCGACGAAGTTGGGTAGATCGCGCGCCGAGCTGCACTCTTAGACTTCGACCTTTTCGACTTATCAGTGCGGCGTCCGCTGGGGCGCCGCACCACCCTCGTGTCGTCCTGACCCGGAGGTTTAAGTTGCTCATCGAGATTCGAATGGTGCTCCATGCGCGCGCCAGTCGACGAAAGATTGATGCGAGATCGTACGGCGATCGATGAACCGGGCATGGCGGAACATGAACCAAGTCAGTCGCATCTTGGGCATCTAATCCACGAGTTCTGGCGCGGCCTGCCGTTTACCATCCTTCTCTTTGCCTTTTGGATTGTTCTATCGGGAAAGCTCGACAGGAGCCATTTGTTTGCCGGCGCTATCTGCGCCATTGCGATTTCGTTGTGGACCGGCCGACTTCTCAGCCTTCCGCCCCAGGTCGGTTCATCGGCATCTCACCCGTTGGCTGGTGTGTTCTGGTCACGTTTTCCGATGTATTTGCTGTGGCTAGCCTGGCAGGTCATCAGGGCGAATCTACACGTGGCTAGGATCGTGCTGCATCCGCGAATGCCAATTGAGCCGAGTCTAGTGAGGCTGGATAAACCAGCGCCGCATACATTTGCCCGTCTGGTGCTCGCGAATTCCATCACTTTAACGCCCGGGACTGTAACCCTTGATGTTGATGATGCCGGTTATCTGGTACACGCCTTGACCTCACGTAGCGCATCTGGCCTGAGAAGTGGTGACACGGTGCAGCGATGCCAGGCGCTCTTCTTACGCTCAGATCTCGAGTTGGACCGAGAGGTGACCCAATGAGCCCGTTGCTACTCGGCACAGCGTTCGTGCTTGCCGCGGCGATGGTGTTTTCACTCTACCGCGTGCTTGCCGGACCAACCGTTTTCGACCGCCTAACGGGCTTAGGTCTCATCTCGACCAAGACCATTGTGTTTCTACTGGTGCTCGGATTTCTGACGGACCGCGTCGAAGTCTTCGTCGATATCACGCTCTCGTACACGTTGATCAGCTTCGTGGGCACACTTGCCTTAGCTAAGTACTTCGAGGCCAAAAAGGCGGATCAGCCATGATCCCTGTTGCTGACCTCGTGTTACTCGTAGGGCTTTTCTTTATTGCGGCTGGTGTGGTGGGCGTGCTCAGGCTGCCAGACTTCTACACGCGGTTACACGCCTTGGGCAAATCCGACACGCTGGGCGTGGCCCTAACCGTTGGCGCTTTGGCGCTACGCAGCGGTGCCACACTTACCAGTTTGAAGATCTTGCTAATTGTTGCCTTCGTAACGCTCGCCAATCCGACCGCTACCCACGCGCTTGGCCGGGCGGCATATCGGGCCGGCATTGCTCCGTGGCGACGGAAGGATGCTTTGTGACGCCAATGCTTGATCCATTGGCAGTTGTTTTTCTGATACTCATGATCATCTGTGCAATTTCGGTGCTCTCGGCGCGCGATTTACTGGCCGCTGTGACCGTTTTCGGCACGTTCAGTTTTTTTTCGGCTACTTACTTTGCGATTCTCGGCGCAGTTGATGTTGCATTCACCGAGGCGGCAGTCGGTGCCGCCATCACGGCAGTTTTCTTTGTCACGGCGATTTTCCGGACTGACCGAGGTGCTGATTAGTGGGCCGACTGTCGCTTGTCCCGCTCGTCGTGCTGGGCGCCCTCCTTATGACGGCGGCAGGCAGCTTACCGGCGGTCGGCGACCCCGAGTCTCCAGCGGCCACGCACGTGTCGCCACGATACATTAGTCACGGGCATCAAGAAACGGGCGCCGCCAATCTCGTCACAGGTGTGTTAGCCGACTATCGATCCTACGACACACTAGGTGAGACGGCGGTGATCTGTGCGGCGGGTCTTGCCTGCTGGCTCATCCTCGGCGCGCGATGGCGAGAAGATGGTGAGGCGCAATGAATTTAGCGTTCGGTAGCCCAGCACTCGACGCGGCGAGCCGTCTGATGACACCGTTCATGCTGATGTTTGGTGCCTATGTGGTCGTACACGGTCACGACAGTCCAGGCGGAGGATTTCAAGGCGGTGTGATTATTGCAGCCTGCGTCATCCTGATTAGACTCGTCCGCGGACGAGCCGGGGGCTGGACACTCGCGCCCGAGCGTGCGCTGGTGTTTGCATGCGCGGGGCTGGGCATTTTTGTAGCGGTTGGGTTACTCGGCCCGCTTTTCGGTGGCAACTTTCTTGATTATTCTGTGCTTCCACTGTGGCTTGAGACCCCAGAAGTTCGAGCCGTTGGCAGTATGGCGATTGAGGTTGGTGTTGCGGTGACGGTAACTGGTGTTCTGACGCTCATTTTCGATGCGCTGGCCGAAGTGCGCAGTGACGGATGAAATGGAAGGAATCTGGAACAGCGGAACGGCGGAATACTTTCTGACCATTGTGCTGCTACTGGTTGGACTCTACGGAATCGTCGCCCGTCAGCATTTCCTACGTAAGCTCATGGCGATGAACATCCTTCAGGTGGCGGTCATCGTGTTCTTCATCGCGTTGTCCGCTAAATCCGGCGCAACAGTGCCCGTGGTTATCGAGGACGGGCACGAAATCAACGTCGCTTCATACGTCAATCCACTTCCCCACGCCCTGATGCTGACGGCGATTGTTGTGTCGGTTAGCACGACAGGGGTTGCTCTTGCCTTACTCATTCGTATCCGGCGGCGCTACGGTACGCTCAGTGAAACGGCGCTTCTCGCCAAGTTACGAGAATGAGTGCGCATTTACCGGCTCTCGTCGTTGTGGCTCCTCTTCTCGCTGCGGTCGTGGTGCCGCTGCTTGGCCGCCGTTCACCGGGTGCAGCACACCTGGTCACTCTGGCCGCTCTAGGCTTTACGCTGGCGGCTTCAACCTTTTTGCTTTCGGTGGTCGTAGCCAACGGCGTATGGCGGTATGCATTTGCCGGGTGGGCGCCGCCGTGGGGGATCGAATACGTTCTTGATCCACTAAGCGCTGGGATGATGGTGCTTGTCAGCTTTCTTGCGCTGGCCACATCGATTTACGCGTGGTCCTACCTCTTTGCAAGCGACCCACAGCGAATCGGAATTTTCGATTCGCTCTATCTTTTGTTAGTGACCGGACTACTTGGAATCGTGGCGACCGGGGATCTTTTTAATCTTTACGTATTCTTGGAAATCTCTGCCATTGCAGCCTACGCGTTGCTTTCCACTGGCGGTGATCGCGCGACAGTGGCGACGTTTCGCTACCTACTGATCGGAACGGTGGCCGCGTCGTGCTATTTATTAGGCGTTGGCTTTCTCTACGCACTGACGGGCACGTTGAACATGGCTGACCTTACGGCCCGTTTGGCAGACGTCGATGACTCAACGGCCAAGGCTGCAGGCATTGGTTTGATTGTTATTGGCTTGGCTATCAAGGCCGCACTCTTTCCGTTCCATGGCTGGCAACCTGATGTCTACACCTACGCTCCACCACCCGTCACCGGCTTTGTAGCCGCGGTTATGACAAAGGTGAGCGCCTACGCTATTTTTCGGGTGCTTTACTTTACCCTCGGCGGTGAGCCGACGGCGGGCAGCGCCCTGGTGTTTCTCGGCTGGGCAGGAGTAATAGCGATCCTGGCGGGTGCTTGGTTGGCGCTATCGCAAACCGATATCCGCCGGATGTTGGCTTACTCCAGTGTTAGCCAGATGGGCTACATTTTTTTTGGGTTTTCACTCGGCTCCCCGATTGCGCTTGTCGGAGCACTCTTCCACGTGCTGAATCATGCTGTGGTGAAGGGATGCCTCTTCCTCGTGGTGGGTGGTGTGAGGTGGCGTACCGGGGCATCAAACGTTGCCGAGTTTGTCGGTATGGGCCGGCGATTACCGCTGAGCATGTTGGCCTTTGCGGTGGCCGCTGTGTCGTTGGTCGGCTTACCGCCCACCGCTGGTTTCTTTAGTAAATGGTACCTATTACTCGGTGCATTTGAGGCAGAGGCATGGATTGGAGTGGGAGCGGTTGTGGTGAGCACGGGGCTGAGCGCTGTCTACTTCTTTCGGATTTTTGAACGAGCGTTCGTTGTAACTGACGACAAGCTGTCGTCAGTCCGGTCAAACGACCTGCCCGTTGGAATGCTAGGCCCTGCGTTGGTGCTGGCCGCGGTGGTGCTACTGCTGGGCCTGTTCCAACAGCCACTCATCACACACGTGCTACAGCGCGCCCTGCCGATCGCCGTGTCCTAAATGGATTTAGCCCTTCGTCCACTCGCCGCCGTGCTCGTCTCGCTGCTTGCCGCGGTGCTGTTGCCGTTAGTGGGCAGGCGACCAACCGTCCGAGAGACCATTACCATCACGGCCGCCATCTTAAAACTTGCTCTCGTTTCGTCGATGTTACCGGCTGTGCTTGCCGGGCAAGGGGTCGAAGGCGTGTCCTTCGCACTTGGGATGGGGTTATCACTACAATTTCGAGTTGATGCCCTGGGGCTGCTCTTCGCTTTGACGGCATCAAGCCTTTGGTTGCTGACCTCGATTTATTCGATTGGTTATCTCCGAGCGACTACTTCGACACACCAAACATCGTATTATTCTGCCTTTGCGGTTTGTTTATCGGCGACGGTCGGCATCGCGTTTTCGGGCAACCTTCTGACCTTCTTCGTGTGCTACGAAGTGCTGACGCTAGCGACCTACCCGCTTGTTGTACACGGCCGCACGCCAGAGGCGCAGGCTGCTGGCCGTCGGTATCTTGTGTACACACTAGCCGCTGGCCAGGCACTACTCGTCGCGACCGTGTGGGCGGAGACTCTTGTACCGGGAAGCGAGTTTAGGCCAGGTGGTTTCCTCAATAGCCAAACATCAAGTCTGACCGTCTGGATGCTCTTCGTGCTTTTTGTTGTCGGTTGCGGCGTCAAAGCCGCAATCATGCCACTACACGGATGGCTGCCCGCAGCCATGGTTGCCCCAACGCCAGTGAGTGCCTTGTTACACGCTGTAGCTGTTGTGAAAGCGGGTGTTTTCGGCATCGTTCGAATGGTGGGCTACGTGTTTGGCCTCGACACCCTTCGTGCGACCGGTGCCGATACTGTGTTGATCATCTTCGCCGTAGCAACCATCTTGATCGCGTCCATAAGAGCGCTGGGCGAAGACCGTCTGAAACGCCGACTAGCCTACTCAACCATCGGACAACTCTCCTATATTGTGCTCGGTGCCGCGGTGGGGTCGGTGGCAGCGTTGACTGGCGCGATGTTTCACATTGCTGGTCATGGGTTCATGAAAATCACCATGTTCTTCTGTGCAGGAACGGTGCACACGCAGGCTCATCGCGACGGTGTCAAAGGCTTAGACGGACTGGGTCGGCAAATGCCTGTGACAATGACTGCTTTTGCTATCGGCGCGTGTGGATTGGCCGGCGTACCCCTACTGGCTGGTTTTATCGCGAAGTGGAATCTTGGCGTAGGTGCGGTCGAGGTCGACCACTTACTACTGGTCGGCGTGCTCGTAGTAAGTGGACTGCTAAATGTTGCCTACTTCTTTCCTATTCTTTTCGATGCGTTCTTCAGAGCACCGACTAGCGACGTGCGCGAGGCCGGGTGGGCGATGGTCTTACCGCTTGGCGTGACGGCAGTAGTGGCGCTACTTCTCGGAGTCATACCGGATTTCGGCCTCCACTTTTTTACCTTAGCCCGCCTCGCCGCCGAGAGTGTGGTCACTGGTGCTGGAGTGCTGCAATGACGACACGTCAAGTGTTTGGCGCGATGACGGTGTGCACGGTTGGTCTTATCGCCATCGAAATCGCCATCGTGCAAGAAGTGCACGGCGGGTGGTGGCACCGTGTTGCAGGGTTCGACTTATTGGCTGGCTTCACCGGTTGCCTAGCGTTAATTTGGGGAGCCAAGGCGTTGGGTCGATTGGGGCTGCAACGGTCTGAGCACGAACATCCTGAGACTGAGCCCTAATGATGACGCTCCCACATCCAGCGCTTGTGTTGATTGTCGCCGCCTCGTTCGCGGCGCTCACTCGCGGTCGAGCGCGCCAGGTGGGCTTAGTGCTGGCGACCCTCGCCGCACTGATCGCTGCGTTTGCATTGCCCGACGGTGACCGTGGTGTTGTCGAGCTCACTGGCCAAGGCCTCGTCCTGCTGAGAGTTGATCCAGTCAGCCGTTTCTTTGGCTTGATTTTCACGGCGATTGCGTTCATCGGCACTATTTACGGCCTCCACATTGATCGCGGCGGTGAGCACTTCACAAAGCTAATCTATGCTGCGGGCGCGCTTACCGTTATCTATGCGGGCGATTGGCTCACCGTGTTTGCAGGCTGGGAGTTAATGGCCGTTACGTCACTAGCACTCATTTGGTTCGGTGGAACGACGCGCGCGCGAATGGCCGGGCTCCGGTACATTTATGTGCACTTGACCGGCGGCTCGTTGCTTTTTTCAGGGATTGCACTGCTGTGGGCAAGCGGCGGTGAACTCACACTCACACGGCTGTCCCCTGGTACTGGCCTAGCCTCCGGCTTGATTCTCGCTGGCGTGCTTGTGAATGCCGCCGTGCCGCCCGTGCACGCTTGGTTGACCGATGCTTATCCCGAAGCCTCGGTCACAGGAACAGTCTTTCTGAGTGCATTCACGACGAAAACAGCCGTCTATCTGCTGATTCGCGTGTTTCCCGGAACCGAGGCTCTCATGTGGGCTGGCGCGATCATGGCGGTCTACGGTGCTCTGTTTGCCGTGCTTGAAAACGACATTCGGCGGTTGCTCTCGTACCACATCATCAGTCAGGTCGGCTACATGGTGGCTGGCGTTGGCATGGGTACTGCACTCGCTGTTAACGGTGCGGCCGCCCACGCGTTCTCACACATTCTGTATAAGGCGCTCTTGCTCATGGGGGCAGGTGCCGTCTTACAAGCGACCGGACGGAACAAACTAACCGAGTTGGGTGGCCTTGCACGTTCAATGCCTGGCGTTACGATGCTTTACCTGATTGGCGCCTGCTCGATATCTGGCGTGCCGTTGTTTAGTGGCTTTGTCAGTAAATCGCTGATTGTGTCGGCCGCGTCAGAGCATGGCCACGTAATGGTCGAATGGCTGCTGATCGTGGCCAGTGTCGGCACGTTCCTCCATACCGGACTGAAACTCCCCTATTTCACGTTTTTTGGACCGGACCGTGGCCTCAAGCCGACCCGTCTTCCACGGAACATGGTGGTCGCGATGGGATTGGCGGCGGCAGCCTGCATTGGGATCGGCGTGATACCCGACTGGTTGTACGCGCGGCTTCCAGTGCCGGAGGTCTCCTATGCACCGTACACTTTTGACCATGTGTTATCGACATTACAGCTCCTGATCGGTACCGGAGTGGCGTTCTGGCTAGCACGGCAGTCACTGGGCGGTACACCAACAGTGACCCTCGATACCGACCGGCTGTGGCGGCGCCCGGTCTGGATGTTAGTCACCTGTCTGGTCAACGGTGTTGCGATGGCCGGACAGCGCTGGCGGTTTGGCACACTTGCTGTCGCCGAACGAGTTGCGGTGACCCTACAAAGCCCATTCCACGTGGCCCGGCCAGGGATGTTACCCTACGACGCGGATCGACATCGCTTGCCGATCGGTGCGAATGTCGTCTGGATTGCGGTCGGGTTCGTAGCGCTCATGTTAGCCATTTGGCAGCTGACTGGCGTGTGACCCAACCACCAATCAGGCGAGAGTCAGCTTGGCGTACTTGGCTAAGAGTTTTTTCTGCCCAACCGTCCTGAATCTCACTGTCAGCTTAGCGTCGTCGCGTGAAGGTTCGACCGCGACGACGATGCCAACCCCAAATTGCGGATGCCGGACTTGGGTGCCGGGTCCGACAGCGCTAAGAGATTGGTCTTCATCTTCGTATGCGTAAGTTGAGTCGACCGTCTCTTCACCAGACTGGAACTGTCTCGAGCGTCCACCACGAGAGAAGCCTTCCGAAGGCCGGTTGGTGCTGCGCAACTTGTCCCGGGATGATGTGCGTAGCGATGATGCAAGGTGGTCGACGAGTTCGGCTGGCACCTCGTCAATGAATCGTGACGGGTCACTCGGTTGGTATTCACCAAACACGCGTCGCCGAGCCGAACCGGTAAGGACGAGCCGCTCCTGTGCCCGGGTTATCCCCACGTAACAAAGCCGTCGTTCTTCTTCCAACTCCTCTTCGTCGTCGCATGAGCGGGAATGTGGAAATAGCCCTTCTTCAAGACCGGCAATGATGACAGTCGGAAATTCAAGCCCTTTGGAGGCGTGGAGCGTCATTAAAGACACACACGCACTTTTGTCACCCTCAACCTCGTCAGTTTCCGACAATAACGACAATCTGTCGACGAAGCCTGCGAGTGACGGCTCGACGTCCGCAGTTTCGTATTCGCGTGCAGCTGAGACGAGTTCGTGAAGATTTTCGATTCTCGCTTGCGCTTCTTCGCTTCGTTCGTCCTGTAGGTCTTGAAGGTAGCCGGAGTGATCGAGAACGCCCTCGATGGTTGCCGAGGCCGTTTGGGTCCTCGCGACGGTGCTGATGTGTTCAACGAGCTTTCGAAACACAGACAAACTGCTCAGGGCACGGGTCGGGACGAGCTGTTTGTCCACTACCTGGATGATGCGTGTCCACAGCGACGGTGGTGGCGTTACCTTTTCTGGGACATCTAGCAGCGGGGTTTCTTCACCACTGGTGGGGTTCATCTGGTCCAGTGTATTCATGACGCCTTTGCCGATTCCCCGCGTAGGAACATTGATCACTCGGCGCAGGCTGACATCATCGTGCGGATTGATCGCTAGCTTGAGATAGGCCAGCGTGTCCTTAATCTCCTTCCGCTCGTAGAAGCGAACACCACCGACCATTTGATAGGCCACCCCGAGGCGGAGTAGCGCATCCTCGACCGCCCGCGACTGCGCATTAGTGCGGTAGAGAATGGCTATTTCGGCGCCGGCCTCAGTTGAGGCACCTGCTGTGGAAGCGATGAAAGCAGCCTCCTCCAGCTCGTCGCTCCCCCGGAAGTAATTGATTCGCGCCCCGCCCTCTTGCTCGGTCCATAGTCGTTTTTCCTTCCTGTTACGGTTCTGGCGGATGACGGCTGACGCCGCGTCGAGAATGATTTGCGTTGAACGATAGTTTCGTTCGAGGCGGACGATTGTTGTTTCGGGAAAGTCTTCCTCAAAATCAAGGATGTTACGGAGATCGGCGCCCCGCCATTTGTAGATCGACTGGTCGGGGTCGCCCACGACACACAGGTTACGATGCTTCTCGGCCAGCTGACGGACCAGCAGGTATTGCGGGCGGTTGGTGTCCTGATATTCGTCTACCAGAATGTATCGGAACTGCTCGGCGTATTTTGTTCTCACCCGACCGGACCTCTCGAACAGCTCAACTGTTTTGAGGAGCAAGTCATCAAAGTCAAGCGCGCTTGCGTCGGCCAGTGCGCGCACGTATCGCCTATAGATCTGAGCCACGCGTTCCTCGAACGGCCCCCACCCGCCCTCGGCCACCTCGTCAGGGCCCTGCATCCGATTCTTGGCCGAGCTGATTCGCCCGAGCGCAGCTCTTGGCGCTACCAACTTGTCATCGAAGCCCAAGTCTCGGATTATCTTCTTGACCAAGGTGAGTTGATCACTTGAGTCATAGATAACGAAGTCGCGTGACAAACCAAGCTCCGGAGCCTCGCGGCGTAACAAGCGGGCGCACAGCGAATGAAAGGTCGAAATCCAGAGCCTCTTGTGGGCGACACCAAGGAGACCCTCGACACGCTCGCGCATCTCTTGGGCGGCCTTGTTTGTAAAGGTGACTGCCAGGACGTGCTCTGGCTTGGCGTGACCATCGCCGATCACATACGCGAGGCGTGACGCGATGACGCGAGTCTTTCCCGACCCTGCTCCTGCCAAGATTAACAACGGGCCGTTCAGTTTTAGTACGGCGTCACGCTGTTCAGGATTCAGCTGCGAGAGAAAGTCCGTCATTCGACGGTGACGCTCTTGGCGAGGTTGCGAGGTTGGTCGACGTCACAGCCTCGGCGGACAGCGATGTGGTAGGCAAGGAGTTGCAACGGCACGACCATCAGCACGGGCGTCAGTAATGGGTGTGTGCTGGGGACCGTTAGGATGTGGTCGTTCGACCGGTCGAGCATTTGACCAAGCACGTTCGGTTCACCATCGGTCAAGGCGATAATCGCGCCGCCGCGAGCCTTGGCCTCGGCGATATTGCTCGTCATTTTCTCGAAAACGTGATCATGCGGCGCCAGAGCGACAACTGGAACGTTCTCTTCGATGAGCGCAATCGGCCCATGCTTCATCTCACCAGCTGGGTAGCCTTCTGCGTGAATATACGAGATTTCTTTCAGCTTGAGTGCGCCCTCTAATGCGATCGGGTAATTAATGCCGCGGCCGATGTAGAGAAAGTCCGACTGCTCATAGAACCGGCCCGCAAGTTGCTCAATAATCGGATTCAGCTTGAGCGTTTCCTCAACGAGTCGGGGCAGTTGCGCGAGAGCCTGAAGATGCGGTCGTGCAGCTTCTGACGTCAGGGTCCCCCGCAGGCGCGCTAAGTGTAACGCCAGTAAATGTAGTGCGATCAGCTGGGAGGTGAAGGCCTTGGTTGATGCCACCCCGATCTCTGGACCGGCGTGGGTGTAAACCGTGCCTTCGGCCTCGCGTGTCACCATGCTGCCGACGACGTTACAAATCGCGATGGTATGTGCACCCCGGTCTCTGGCCTCGCGGAGCGCGGCCAGCGTGTCGGCCGTTTCACCGGATTGAGTGATGACAACGGTCAAGCTCCGACTGTCGATGATCGGGTCGCGATACCTGGATTCCGAGCCATAGTCGACATCGACAGGGAGGCGTGCGAGTTGCTCGAAGAGAAACTTCCCGACGAGGCCTGCGTGCCAGGAGGTGCCGCAGGCCACGATCGCGACACGGTCGATGGTTCGGAGGATATCCTCCGAAATGCCGAGCTCGCCAGGAAAAACATCGCCAGTTTCTAGGGAGGTCCGTCCGAGCAAGGTTTCTTGGATCCCGTCGGGCTGTTCGAAGATCTCCTTCTGCATGAAGTGCTTGTAGCCAGCTTTTTCGGCCATCACGGCGTCCCAGGCGACGTGCTGTGGTTTGAGTGCGCGCGGGTTCCCCTCAAAATCTGTAAACGTTGCTCCATCACGTCGCACGACTGCCATCTCGTGATCGCCTAAAAAGATGACATCCCGAGTATGGCTAAGCACGCCAGGAATGTCCGACGCCACTAGGTATTCCCCGTCGCCCACGCCGATGACAATCGGAGGCCCACTACGGGCAGCAACGATGGTGCCGGGGTCGTCAACCGAGATGAGCACCAGAGCGAACAGACCACGGAGAGCCGAGAGGGATCGTTGCACCGCAGCTGCAAGACCGTCATCGCGCATTTCGCTCTCCACTAGGTGCGCGATCGTCTCAGTGTCAGTCTCACTAACGAACGTGTGCCCATCCCGCTCGAGTTTCTGCTTCAGTTCGAGGTAATTTTCGATGATGCCGTTATGGACAACTACCAGCCGGCTCTTACAATCGACATGCGGATGGGCGTTCTCTTCGGTCGGTCGCCCGTGCGTCGCCCATCGGGTATGTCCCAAGCCGTAGTCCCCGTTGGCGGACTCCAGATTGAGGGTCTCTTCAAAGTGTGCCAATTTCCCGGCTGAGCGCTGGCGTTCAAGCTTCCCTTCACGGACCAATGCAATTCCCGCGGAATCGTAACCGCGGTACTCCAGCCGCCGCAGCCCGTCGAGAATCACAGGCAGAGCAGGTTTTGAGCCAACGTAGCCGATAATGCCGCACATGGCAGATCTCTGGGCACTACGGCGTCAAGAGCGACGCTTCCGTTTCACCCAGCCCTCCTTGATAGTCTGGCGACCACGCGCGACCGCAAGCGACCCAGGCGGTACGTCATCCGTGATTGACGACCCTGATGCAACGTAGGCGCCCTTCCCCACCGTCACCGGTGCGATGAGCTGGGTGTCGCTGCCAATAAATGCACCATCCTCGATCACGGTTTGGTGTTTGGCGGTGCCGTCGTAGTTGCAAATGATTGTACCGGCACCGATATTGACGTTCTCTCCTACGGTGGCATCGCCGAGGTAGGCGAGATGATTGGCTTTTGAGCCGGGGCCTACGACAGCATGCTTCACTTCAACAAAATTACCAATCTTGACCTTACGCCGAATATCAGCATCCGGTCGCAGGTGGGCAAACGGGCCGACGCGCGCGCCGGTTGCCACGCGGGCACCAGTGATCACACAGTGATTGTTGATCGTCACGTCGTTCTCAATCGTTGAGTCCACAATCCGTACGCCACTGTGAATCTCGCACGCGGTGCCGATAGCCGTCCGACCCTCGAGTGTAACTCCCGGGTGTAGCACAGTGTCGGCGCCCACGGTTACATCGGCGTCGACGTAAGTCGTCGCCGGGTCCTCGATCGTCACACCGGCTGCCATTAATTCTTCGTTCTTTTTTTGTCTCACGACGGCCCCCACTTCTGCCAGTTCAGTCCGGCTGTTGATGCCGCGAACCTCCCCTGCCTTCTCGATGGAAACGGTTTCAACGACTAGCTTCCGCCGCCGATAAATTGAAATGAGATCGGTCAGGTAATACTCATCCTGCGCGTTCTCCGAGGCGATCTGCCGAAGCGCGTCAAACAACGGTTTCAGTTTGAGTGCATAAATGCCGCTGTTGATCTCACGGATGTTTCGCTGCGCCGGTGTTGCGTCACGTTCTTCAACGATGCGCGTGATCTGCCCACGTGACCGAACGATTCGACCATAGCCGAACGGCCGTGGCACGGTTGCGGTGAGCACTGTGGCAGCTGCGTCGGTGTCCCTATGGAATGCCACTAGATCTTGCAGTGTGGCGCTGCGGACCATGGGCACGTCGCCAGCCAAAAGGACAAGGGTGCCATCTGAGCCGCTGAGCGCCGATTCGGACTGCATGAGTGCGTGACCTGTCCCGAGTTGCGGTTCTTGGATAACAAACCGCACGCCGGGCCACCCACGCACTGCTGTTTGAACCTGTTCGGCTCCACAACCCACAACTACCGTAGTCGACGCAACATTAAGTGTGGAAATGGCACGAAGCGCGTACTCGATCATCGGTCGTCCGGCCACGCGGTGCAAAACCTTTGGGAACGCCGATTTCATGCGCGTGCCCATACCCGCCGCCAAGATCAAGACGTGCGTGTCAACCATAGTTGCTAGAAATTGTAGTGTACCGGATCGTCGAACTGGCGTCCCGCCGGCACTCAAGGAGCTACCGCGCCGGCCGGTGGCCCCGCCGGCGTTTTTGCACGGGTGGTTTGAGTAATTTCTGAACCCGTTGATCTTCCCGCAGAGATTTGAAATCTGGCTCTTGACGCGCGACTGTTCGATTTTCTGGTTCGAGCTCCACCGCCCGCTCTAGATGGGAGATTGCTAGGTCTGGGCATTCAGCTTGGGCATAGACGATGGCAAGCATGTAGTGGGCTTGTTCAGCTTCAGCATCTTGGCTGATAGCCTGCTGTAAGTGACGCAGTGACTCATCTTGAGCTGCATTATTAAGGGCTATCGTCGCCGCGTAGACCAACTCCTCTGTTGTTGTTGGTCCCGGCGTGAGTGGCATCGTTTGGCGTTCACACACCCGTAGATGTACCCGGGACCGGTCGTGCAACTCACGCTCATCGTGAAACTCCTCAATTACTGACTTGAAAGCAATGGCTGCTGACGCAAAATCACGAATTTGGAGGGCGCCCAGGCCATGTTCATAAGTGCTGACGGCCTCTCGGTGCCTGGCTAACTTGGCTTCTCTGGCTGCCTCCTCCTGAGGACTGGGTTTCGGAGCCGGCGGGCTGACTTCCCGGCCGGTCTGCGCTTTTCTCTTTCCTCGCACTGTCCGCTTTGCTTTGGTCGCTCGGCGTTGCTTAGCCATCTAATCTCCTGATTTGGGCGCGGTAGGTTAACAGAAGCTATATCTGGGGTCAACATGGCCCCAGACATGCGACTGGTTCCTAACGTTGCTAGTCATTGAGTGAGCCGGTCAATATTTCTTTGCTTCTTCGATTGCCTTGTAAACTGCCTTAGAGGACATTCCATGTCTACGAGACAACCTCAGAACAGCCTCTCTTCTCATAAGGTCCTTTTTATCTGTTAAATGACAGAACTCCTTATAAATAAGCATCTTATCGACTGACTGATTTTTTCTTTTGTCTGGAGTAGAAGGGCTAATAACGAGGGTAAATTCACCTTTGATAGAAGTTAACTTGTTTATTACAAATGAGATAGGTCCTTTAACCAACTCCTCGTGTTTCTTTGTGAGTTCTCTACCGAGACTAATTTCTCTGTCGCCGAATATATCTCTCATATGACCTAATAACTTGAGAATTCTGTGAGGAGATTCAAAAATTACGATCGGCCGAGGCTCGTCTGCGAGTCTCTCGAGCCAAGCCGTTCTCTCTTTGGCCTTGGGAGGTGGAAATCCTGCAAAAAGAAACTGGTCCGTTGTCATTCCTGATGAGACCAATGCGGTGAGAATAGCGCTGGCGCCAGGAACAGCCTCCACACGAATACCTCGTGTGTGAGCAGCCGCGATGAGTCGTGTTCCGGGGTCAGACAGTGTTGGAGTGCCCGCATCCGAGACCAGTGCAACCAGTTGGCCCTGTTCGAGCTTAGAGAGCAGGGAAGCCTGTTTTTGTTGTTCGTTGTGCGCGTGAAAGCTCGTGGTCGGAGTCGAGATCGAGTAATGTCTAAGTAGAGTTGCAGTGCGGCGGGTGTCCTCGGCCGCGATGAGGTGGACCTCTTGGAGGACGCGGATCGCCCGTAACGTGAAATCTTCAAGGTTGCCGATGGGCGTGGCGACCACGTAGAGGGTGCCGGGCATGCGAAATACCGTGCGTCAACCGGCGCCGGCAAGCGTATTCTACCATTCCCGCGAGGCGTCGTTCGAGAGATCGCTCGCCTAGGCGATAGACGACATCCTGAATGTACTCAGGCGAACCGCTGTCACCGTTTGTTGAGAACTACCTGAATTACCTATACGAGACTCAGCCCACCGCCGCAGCCTTCGACGGTGTTCATCAATACGATGACCTTCTAGAGGATCCAAGCCGCACCGTACTTGAGGGACAGGGCCGTGAGTTGGGGGGACTGGTAAGACAGCTGGCTGCTGTTGGCAAGTCGGGGATGACGAAGACCGAACAGGTCGAGCGCGAAATGCTCACTGCCAACATCCGTGCAAGGATATTTGAACTTGAGAATATACGTTCATGGGAACGTAACCCACAGCGGCACTCCGAGATTCTCGCCACGAGCTTGGCGGGGCAGGTCTTGTTTCCCTACGCTCCGGTAGGGGAGCGCGCACGCCGCATTCTCTCGAAACTAAAACAAACGCCCCGGCTAATCGAAACGGCGAGGAAGACGATTCAAGATCCGCCGGGTATCTTCATTAGAGAAGGCATTACGTCGCTTAACGGGGTAGTCGAGTTCATTGAGCACGACCTACCACGAGCCCTGACCAGTCTGGACGACATGCATCTGTTAAGTGATCTCGCCGATGCGTCCACAGAAGCAGTTACAGCAATCCACGGCTACACCGAGTATCTACGCAACGAGGTGGCACCGAAGGCTCGAGGTTCGTTCCGGCTCGGCCGGGAAAACTTTGATGGAAAGCTTGAACTTGAAGAAGGCGTAACACTAGGTGCTGACCGCCTCCTCGCGATTGCACAGCGGGAACTCCGCGAGACCCAAGAAGAATTTCGCAGCGTCGCTGGGCGGCTTGGCGGGGATGTGGCATCGGCACTTGAACGTCTAAAACAGGATCATCCGTCTGCCGCCACGTTGGTGTCGACGGCCCAAGGTCAGGTGACGGAACTCGCCGCATTCGTAGAACGAAAGGGTCTCGTTTCCGTGACCGATGGCGAGGTGCCCGTGGTAGCTCCCACGCCACCCTTTTACCGGTGGACGTTTGCCAGCCTCTGGGCGCCGGGCCCCTTTGAGGCTAGACCGCTGCCGACCTACTACTACCTGACTGATGTCGACCCCGCTTGGACACCCGACCGCCAGGAGCAACATCTTCGCGATTTTCATATCGGAGCACTCTGGGCGATCTCGATGCACGAAACCTACCCCGGGCACTTTCTTCAGCACCAGCATGTGTGCCGGATCGAGTCGAAACTTCGCAAATCGGGACTTCTTGCGTCGATTGGGTTTATCGAGGGCTGGGCGCACTATGGCGAGCAGGTCATGATCGAGGCTGGGTTTGGTGGGAAGGATAATCACGTCAAGCTTGGTCAGCTCGCCGAGGCGCTAATTCGTCTCGCACGACTTGTTGTCGGTATCCGGTTGCATGTCGAAGATATGTCAGTCGAGCAGGGCGTACGATTCTTTCGTGACGAAGCGTTCATGGAAGAGGGGAGCGCACGCCGGGAAGCCGAGCGGGGCACCTTCGACCCTGGCTATGTTGTCTATTCGCTCGGCAAACTGATGATTCTTAAACTCAGGGCAGACTACGAAGCCAAACACCCGAGCAAGTTCTCTCTCAAGACCTTCCACGACCGTCTCCTTGGCAACGGGAACTTGCCGATTTGGGCGCATCGTCGCCTCATGCTCGGTGGTAATGCCGGGAGCGCGTTGGCGTGAATGACCCTCTTCCCCGTTGACAGGTGGAGAGGGCGAGCGTACGATGGTCGCTTCTAACGTCCTGAAAACATGCCCCTTTACGAGTACGAATGTAACACCTGCGGTGACCGTTTTGAGCGGATTCAGCGATTTTCTGATCCACTCGAGAAAAAATGTCCGGCCTGTGGCGGACCGGTGCGGAAACTGTTGTCGTCGCCCGCCATTCAGTTCAAGGGCACCGGCTGGTATGTGACCGACTACGCCAAGAAGTCGGGTGCTGCTTCCCGGTCGGATGACGGCGCGAAACCCAGTTCGCCGAGCGACTCCAAAACCAAGAAAGACAAGCAGAAAACTAGTTCCTCTTCTGACACCCCCGCTTCATCATCGAGTTCGTCGTCGACGTCTCAATCAGCATCGAAGAGCTCGTCTGGCTCCCCCTCCAAAAAGTAGGCCGCGGGGTTCCCTGCCGGCAGAGGTTCCGATCAGTGAAGACGGAAAGGGGTTAAATCCGTCAGTTGCCGGCAGGCCTGTTGACGCCGACCTTGCAGAGATATTCGCGAAAGGTGTCCGACAAGTCAGGGTGCTTGAGCGCGAAGTAGGCGGTTGCCCGGAGAAAGCCAAGTTTGCTACCGGTGTCGTGGCGAACGCCGTCGATTTCGCATGCGTAGATCGGCCGGCCGGTCAGCAGTTGTCGGAGTGCGTCGGTCAACTGGATTTCACCTTGCGCGTCTGGCGGTGTCGTGTCGAGAATGGGGAAAATGTCTGGAGTGAGGATGTAGCGGCCAACAATGGCAAGGTCGGAAGGCGAATCTTCCCTTGTGGGTTTCTCAACCATGTCATGAATCCGATAAACACCGGCGTGGTTCGAAACCGGTTCGGCATCGACGATCCCGTAGTCACTAATCCGATCAGCAGACACTCGTTCAACCCCGACAACAGGGCCGTCAAGCTTTTCGTAGACATCGATCAGTTGACGCAACGCTGGTGGGGTGGCATCGATCACATCGTCGCTTAAAATAACGGCGAATGCTTCGTCGCCGATTAGCTCGTGCGCCAAGATCACGGCATGCCCCAGACCCAACGGCTCACCCTGCTGGACTGTGGAGATGCTGGCGGGGCAGGGGACATTCCGGACCTCCGCGAGCAGGTCCCCCTTGCCACGTGATTCGAGTAGCGCCTCCAGTTCGGCGTTAATCTTGAAATGGTCTTCGACAAGCTTGGTTCCCTGGCCGGTCACCAGGACGACATGGTCAATGCCAGCGGCGGCGGCCTCTTCAACGCTGTACTGAATAATTGGCTTATCAACCAATGTCAGCATCTCTTTTGGCTGTGCCTTGGTCGCCGGCAGGAACCGGGTTCCGAGACCGGCGGCTGGAAAGACTGCTTTGCGGATGGTTGGCAACACGCGTAACCTCTCGGCGGGCATCCTACCTCAGGTGCCACCGTGGGGATAAACGATTTAGAATGCTCCTAGCGCACACGGCGCAACGATGGTAACAGCAAGGCCGTCATCATGCTTGACCCAGCAATAGTTAGAGATCATCTCGACGAGGTTGAAAAGGGGCTCACTGAGCGAGGGGCTACTAATCTTAAGGCCGACCTCGCCACGATTAAGGAGCTCGATACTAGGCGCAAGGCGATCATTCCTAACCTCGAGGAGGCGCGTCGGGAGCGCAAGGAATTGGGCGCTAGGGTCGCTTTAGCCAAGAGGGCTGGTGAGTCGGCGGATGACTTGCTGAAGAAAGGCCGAGCCCTCTCCGACGGGATTCATGAGCAGGAGAAAGACCTCGCAGCTGTTGAACAGGAACGGCAGAAGCTCTTACTCCGGCTGCCAAATTTTCCGCACAAGAGCGTGCCGCGAGGTGCCAACGAGAAGGCAAATCAGGAAATCAACCGCTGGGGTGAAGTAACTCGCTTTGACTTCACGCCGAAAGCGCACTGGGACCTGGGTCCCGAATTGGGCATTCTCGATTTTGAGCGTGCTACGCAAATGTCTGGAGCTCGTTTTGCTGTGTTGCTTGGCGTGGGCGCAAAACTGAACCGCGCAATAATTAATTTCATGCTTGCAGTCCACACGAAGGAGCATGGATATGTTGAGGTAGCCCCACCGTTTCTTGTCAACGAAGAAGCTCTGATCGGCACCGGCAACTTGCCTAGGTTTGAAGCCGACCTGTTCAAAATGGCAGGGAACTCGAATCTTTACTTAGTACCAACCGCTGAGGTTCCACTTGCCAATCTTCACCGGGAGGAGATTCTGGATGGTCGAAGACTACCACTCAGCTACGTGGCCTACACGCCGTGCTTCCGTAGCGAGGCCGGTTCTTACGGCAAGGACGTAAGAGGCCTCATTCGACAGCACCAGTTTGAGAAAATTGAGCTGTTCAAGTTCACGACCCCTGACCAATCGTACAGAGAGCACGAAACACTAACCCGCCATGCGGAGGTCATCCTTGAGAAGCTCGGTCTACCGTATCGACGGATGGTTCTGAGCACCGGTGATATGGGTTTTGCCGCGGCGAAGACATATGACCTTGAGGTGTGGTTACCTGGACAGGAAACCTATCGTGAGATCTCTTCATGTAGTAACACAGAAGCGTTCCAGGCCAGACGTGCAGGGATCAAGTTCCGTCCCGACGGCGTGGGTAAAGCTGAGTTCGCCCACACTCTTAATGGCTCCGGACTTGCCGTTGGTCGTACCCTCATTGCTGTGCTGGAAAATGGCCAACAGGCGGACGGTTCGGTCGTCGTGCCCGAAGCGCTCCGACCGTTCATGGACGGGCAGGAGGTCATCGAACCCGCACGCTAGTTTTTATATTGGAGGGATGGCCGAGCGGTTGAAGGCGGCGGTCTTGAAAACCGCTGTGGGGGAAACTCCACCCTGGGTTCGAATCCCAGTCCCTCCGCCAGTATCCATACTGACTGCAGGCCTAGGAATCTGGGATCTGCATAGCATTGTAGACAGGCGGTAGCCCGAATTTCGCCCAAAGGATTCAGACAATGGCAAATGAGCCAAACGCTACATCTAGGTTCGCGCCGCGCTACTCGGAAATTCCGACCTTTATGCGGGCGCCGTTAATCCGTGACCCATCAAAGTTGGATATCGCCTTGGTCGGGGTTCCATTCGACGCTGGGGCGGAAAATCGACCCGGTCAGCGTCACGGGCCGCGTGAGATTCGCAATATGTCGAGTTTGACTCGTTCGGTTCACCATGTCACAAAGATTAACCCCTATGAGTTGTGTCGCATCGGCGATATGGGGGACGTAGCGTTCCCTTGGGCCTTCGACTTAGAGAAAAGTTATGCCGATATCACTCGGTTCTATGAAACCTTGCGGGAGGCGGATGTAGCGCCTCTGAGCGCCGGCGGCGACCATTCAATCAGCCTCCCAATTCTTCGCGCGATTGCTGCCAGACAGCCGGTGGGTATGGTCCACATCGATGCTCATACAGATACCTGCGACGAGGAACTCGGATCTCGATTTACTCACGGCACCCCATTTCGTCGAGCGGTGGAGGAAGGGTTCCTCGACCCGAAACGGGTCGTACAAATCGGTATCCGGGGGGCGCAGAACTCGGAAGAAGGATGGGCGTTCTCCCTTGACTCCGGAATGCGCGTTATCTTCATCGAAGAATTTAGTCGGCTTGGTGTGGAGGCGGTCATTGCGGAGCTGCGGCGGTCGGTCGGGGACGGTCCGACCTACGTGTCTTTCGATATAGACAGCCTTGATCCAGCGTTCGCGCCTGGAACAGGGACACCTGAAGTGGGTGGGCTCACCACTATCGAGGCGCAGGGATTATTGCGTGGTCTCCGAGGACTTAACCTAATTGGAGGCGACGTAGTTGAGGTCTCGCCGCCATTCGATTCCACAGGAAACACCGCGCTTGTCGGGGCCACCATGATGTATGAGATCCTGTGCGTACTAGCCGACGCCGTCTCACAAAGGAAGGAGACCGGTAAGTGAACACTTTATCAGGGTGGAACTGGAACGAGACACCCTGCCGTTCACTCTACTAGCTGCGGTTAGCCATTTTCCAACCGGTTGTAACGTTGGAGAATCTCTTGCAGTTGGTCATGCGACAAGGCCTCTGAGCGATTACCGTCACGGCCCACCATCGTTTCTGCAGCGACTAGTGCGTTGATGATCGCTTCTTCAGTTGCTTCCACCGTAGCCTCGAAGAGCGTACTTATCTGAGAGTTACTCAACAGGGTAATGTTCGCGGTCGGCTGTGCGCTGGCAGCACCTGTGTTAGCGGTGGAGAATGCAACAAAAATGTCTCCGGACCCGTTACTCGCGGTTCCACCGGTGCGCGCTACGCCCAGTGAAGCCCGGCGGGCGATCCGCTTAAGCTGGTGAGGTAGCAAGGGCGCGTCAGTCGCCACAACAATGATAATCGACCCACGATCTGACCCACTAGGTGGCGCAGTTAGCCTCGCTCGACGGTCGCCGAAAATCTCTCGACCCACAGGTACTCCCGCAATGGTGAGTTGCCGGCCGCCACCGAAATTGGCTTGCACCAGCACGCCAACGGTGTAAACACTGGCCGCTTGCGTCACCCTCGACGAAGTACCAACGCCGCATTTGAAGCCGAGGCACCGCATACCGGTGCCGCCACCGACATTACCTTCTGCCACCGGTCCAGAGGACGCACTCTCGATGGCTTCGAGAACGTGTCCCGCTTTTACGTGGAAGCCGTTAATGTCGTTGAGTGATCCATCGTAAGTTTCAGCGACAACCGGCAATGACCAGGGCTGAAACGCGGCACCGCGTTCGACCTGCCAGGCGATGATCGCATCGCGCACGGTTCCCACGCTATGTGTGTTAGTGATTGAAATTGGTCCTTCAAGGAAACCCGACTCCTCGATCCAGGTCGTGCCGGTCATTTCTCCGTTGCCGTTTAATGCAAACCAGCCGGCAAACGCCGGGTCAGCGGGGTTCTCAGCCCGTGGCAGGATTACCGTAACACCGGTTCTAACCGGCCCCTGGCCCACTTGAAGTGCTCCCTCGCCACGAATCAGTGTGGCGTGGCCGACATGGACGCCCCTAACGTCGGTAATCGCATTAAAGGGACCTGGGGTTCCCTGGAATGGCACGCCCAAATCCCGAGCTCGCGGCTTGGACTGCGCAAGCCCGGGATTGCCTGACAGCGTGAGTGCTAATCCGCTGAAGATCACCAGCCCGAGAAGTTTCTTGGTCATGACATTCTCCTACTGCAGATTCCGGAATTCCGGGGCGAGAGTCTAGCTTTCTGCGATGCAGTAAAGATGGTTGTAGCCACGCAGATACAGTTCATTGCCGACGAGTGCTGGTGATGCATCGAATCCATCGTCGAGTGTGTTAGCTGCGAGTATCTCAAACATCCCACCATGCTTGATCACGAGGGTAGTTCCGTCTCGGCCTGGGATGTAAATGCGCTCCGACGCTCCCACCGGTGACGCGAAGATGTTCGGGACGTCGGTGAGCCGCTGGAGTTGGTAGTGTGGTTCACCAGTCTTGACATCGAACACCGACAAAATACCGTTGTTGCGCTTCAGCAAATAGAGGAAATTACCGTAGAGTAGTGGCGACGGGACATACGGTGTATCCCGGTCTAGCGTCCAGACGATTGCTGCGGTGTCCGTGATGTCGCCCTGAGCCACGCCCAGGTCGATCGCCTTCAGGTCATTGCCCCGATAACCGGCTGTAACGATCACGAGACCGTCGGCACCGACCGGCGACGGAATTGGGTTCATGGTGAGGCCCTCGGTGTGCCAGATGACCTCACCGGACTCGAAGTCGTAGCTACGTAGCCGGTTCATGCCATTAACAACAACCTGCTTACGTCCGTCATGTTCAACCACTAGCGGGGTGGCCCATGAATCGATCTCGTCGCGGTTCGTACGCCACACCTCTTTACCAGTTTGTGTGTCGAGAGCGACGATGAATGACTGACCTTGGTGATCCCAGACCACGAACAGGCGGTCGCTATGTACTGTAGGCGTGGTCCCCTCACCGAACTGGTTCCGCATGGTTTTGTTGCCGAGGTCGTTTTCCCAGACGAGATTGCCGTCAAGGTCGTAGGCATAAACACCCTGCGACTCAAATGACGCGAAGACCAACTCGCCGTTAGTCACTGCCGAGCTGGAGGCCCAACTGCCGTTTTCGCCGTGCGTTGCTTCATGCGGCTGAGCTTCACGCGCCACCCGTTCCCAGAGGATCTGACCATCGCTCCGGTTGATCGCTAGCACCAGGAACTGGTGCGTGTCCCTGGGCTCATATCCACCGCGTGGCGCGTGGGAGGCCTCCCCTGCGATACCAAGTGGTACTGCGGTAAGTAGAAAGATGCGATCCCTCCAAACGATCGGTGAGGACGAACCGCGCCCGGGAATGTCAATCTTCCAGCGAATATTCTCTGTCTCGCTCCATTTTAGAGGGGGATTAGCATTCGTGGACACACCAGTCGCCCTCGGACCGCGCCATTCCGGCCAGAAGTCCTCATCTTCCTGTGCGGCGACGGATGTGGCCCAGACTGTTACGCCTAAGAACACCAAGAGTCTGATCAAAGTTCGGTCCACGAAATTCTCCTTAAGACCCGAGACGCCTGTTCCTAACAAAGTATTATCGTCCGGCCACGGTGCCAAGCTTGTACCCCTTGGGTGGCTCAGCTCCAAGTAGATGTCGTACGAAGTAGTCCCACCGACGCCGCAGCCAGTATGGTTCACGGCCGAAACCATGGCGCCGGTTTGGGAACATTACGAGATCGAAGTCCTTGTTGGCTGCGATAAGGGCGTCCACTAAAAGCAGCGTGTTCGATGGCGGCACGTTGCTATCCATCGTGCCGTGTCCTAGTAACAATTTCCCTGTTAGGTTTTCGGCAAGGAGTTGATTCGCTTGGTTATCGTAGTTCGTTGTACCGTCGGGGTTCGTTTCGAGGAGCCCTTGCCATTTCTCCCCCCAATCGTCCTCGTAGTTCCGGTTGTCGTGATTTCCGGCGCCTGAGACCGCTACTTTGTAGAAGTCCGGGTAGCGCAAAATAGCATCAGTCGAGGCGTAGCCTCCCCCTGAGTGTCCCCAGATGCCCACGCGTTCGAGGTCCATCCACGCGTGTCGTCTTGCCAACTCTTTGATCATGGCGATTTGATCCGGCAGGCCGTTATCACCCATGTTGCCGTAGTAGGTGTCGTGGAAAGACTTTGACCGACCGGGTGAGCCCATAGCGTCCACTTCAACAACGATGAATCCAAGCTCAGCCAGCGCCTGCTTATCACTCCGCGAGGGCCGGAAGGAGCGACTGCCGACGCTACCTGTCTGTGGACCTGGGTAGAGATAATTCACAACCGGGTACGAGCCTGCCGTGTTGAGATTCGTTGGCTGGTACATCAGACCGTAAAGGTCAGTTACGTTATCTCGCGCCTTGACTGTAAATGGAAACGGTGGCTGCCAACCGGCTTCTTCCAGACGGGAGATGTCCATCTCCTCGACGGTCAACAGATGTTCACCAGCAGCGGTCCGGAGAATCGTGGTTGCCGGAACAGTTGGGGTCGAATAGTTATCGACGAAATAGGCGCCCGTTACCGAAAGGGTGATGGTGTGGTGCGCTGGTTCGGGCGTCAGAAGTTCGAGGTTTGTGCCATCCATCCCAATACGGTAGAGGTAATGGAAATAAGGGTCGCCAGGCTCACGCCCGGCACCCATAAAGTACAGGGTGCGGTTCGCCTTATCGATCCGAAGCAGTTGCAAGACGGTCCAGTCACCGGTCGTGATCTGGTGTTTAAGGTCACCAGTTTCCAGGTCATACAGGTAGAGATGTCCCCAATTATCTCGTTGGGAAAACCAGATCGCTTCATTTGTTTCGGGTAGTGCGTGCCAGTTAATTCGTCCTCTCCCAGACTCGAAGAACGTTTCAACCGTCTCTGTTAAAACATTTCGCACTTCACCAGTCTCGGGGTCGGCGAGCTTGAGTCTGGCTTCTTTGTGGTTCCGTGACGAAGAAACGAACGCAAGCAGTGATGAGTCGTCACTCCACTCCACATCGAGCCACTGGCCGTTACGGCTAGCCACGTGATCGGAGATCGTGGACCGGTGGGGGTCGGGTGGGACCAGCAGGTCCACCACGCGAGCTTCGTCCACATGAATAACAACGCGCCGCATCATGAAGATGTGTTCGTCGCCGGGCAACGGATACTTCCATGCTTCTAGTTCGGAATGCCCGACTTGGGTGGACACAAGATACATCTCACCGACGAAGCGGCCGTCATGCTGGAAGGTTGCAATTTTCTCAGAGTCTGGTGACCAGAGGACCACTGGTTGATCGCGTCGGACCCATCCCGCATTGTTGGTTGCGTAGCCGTAATGTTCAATACCATCAGTCGTGAGTTGTGTCTCTCTGCCAGAGGTCAAGTCACGCATCCAGAGATTATGCTCTCGGATAAATGCTGCTCTCTGTCCATCGGGGGCAACAACGGCGTTCCGTAAGTTCTGCGCATCTAGGCGCGCTACCTCGTGGCAGGCATATGTCTCGATGATGCAGGTGTACTGCCGCTCTTGGTGGCCAAACGTGATTGACGCACCGTCATCTGAAAATCTCGCTTGAGCAGGTAAGTTGAAAGCACTGTAATCCGTATTGACTGCAGCCGAGAGTGCCGCTGCCATGTTGGCATGGTCGAAGGCACGCGCCCGCACGCCCTCCTCGGGATCGGCCATCACGAATTCCCGACCCTCTGGAATCCGATTCTGGTAGACGAGCCTGTCGCTAGTCAGCCAGGCCGGACTGGTCATAACGCCCGAAACGAGTGAGTCAGTCTGACCACTCAGAAAGCTTTCGGCACGAGTGTAGTCTTCAGCGGTCACGACGGGCTGCGCTTCGACGAGCGCCGGCATCAAAGCGGTGAAGACTGATAGCAATAAGAGCGTAATCCGCATGCCACTCCCCTTGATGGTAATGATGAGGAAAAGAAAATGATGCTCACGCCAACCAAGCTACCGTGGCAGTCTACGACTGCATCTCCCAAGATGACAAGGGATAGAAGACAATGTTTCGCTAGGGTCCGTGACCGCAGCTATTTAGGCGGCTGGCGGGGGGGGGCAAAGACCAAGCCTCTGTCGCCAGAACTAACTGACAAAAGGGACGTTCCAGCCGAGAATGCTTTCCGAAAGCCTAATCCAGTGAGGCGCCCTCGTTCCCAGCTATAATTCTTGTCTTCGATGACGACGCCAAACCTGTCGTGTTGCGGTCTATGGGATGGGGTCGCTGTGGTCCAGTTGTCAGGGGAGGGTTAGCACGTGTCACAGTATTCGCGTAACAACGTCAGCCTTTTACTCTTCAGCGGTCTGTGCTGTGTGACTGTGTCACTAAGTGCACAGACGGTGATTCCTGACACTGAATGGCGCACCTACGGCGGCAACCTCGCAAGTACCCGCTATTCGTCACTTGATCAGGTCACTGCTCAAAACTTTGGTGACTTGGAACTAGCGTGGACCTTCCAGACCGACAGCTTCGGCCCGCGGCCGGAGTCGAACTACCAAGTCACTCCGCTCATGGTGGGTGGCGTGATTTACACAACCGCGGGTTCACGCCGAGCGCTTGCTGCGCTGGATGCGAGGACCGGGGAACTGCTGTGGATGCATCGCCTTGACGAGGGCGAACGAGGTCAGCAGGCTCCTCGTCGGCTTTCGGGACGCGGGCTCGCTTTTTGGGACGATGGTGCAGCGGGTCGAATCCTCTATGTCACGCCTGGGTACCATCTCGTTGCACTCGATGCGTCAACCGGTGACCAAGTTCCGAACTTTGGTTTGGACGGCATCGTTGATTTAAAGCGAGACCTTGACCAGGAGATTGATCCTGTCACGGGCGAGGTTGGCTTACACGCGGCTCCGGTTGTTGCTGGCAATACGATCATCATTGGCGCTGCGCACGCGGTAGGCAGCGCGCCGGTCAGCCGGGAGAATGTCAAGGGATACGTACGCGGCTACGACGTCCGCACTGGGGAGCGGAAGTGGATCTTTCATACGATCCCGCAGCCAGGCGAGTACGGTCACGAGACTTGGTTAAATGAGTCCTGGCGCTACACTGGTAATACGGGCTTGTGGGGGCAAGTAACCGTTGACCTTGACCTGGGCTTAGCCTATCTGCCGCTTGAGATGCCGACAGGTGATTACTACGGTGGGCACCGGCTGGGTGACAATCTCTTCGGTGATAGTTTGGTAGCGGTCGATCTTGAGACCGGAGAACGCGTGTGGCACTACCAGACTGTACATCACGATGTCTGGGATTTTGACCTTCCATGTGCGCCTATCCTTGCTGACATTACAGTTGACGGCCGTGCCATAAAGGCGATCGTTCAGCCGACGAAGCAGGGTTTTCTGTTCGTCTTCGACCGCGTAACAGGGGAACCGGTCTGGCCGATTGAAGAGCGTCCGGTCCCTCCCTCGGACGTGCCTGGTGAAGTGCTGGCGCCGACTCAGCCCTATCCGACGAAGCCACCCCCTTTCGACCGTCAGGGGATTGGCCCAAACGATCTAATTGACTTCACACCTGCGCTTCGAGCCGAGGCACTCGAAGTTGCCTCACGATACCGTCTCGGACCTCTTTACACCCCTCCATCGGTTGCGACAGCCGACGGCACCTACGGAACCCTGATGATTCCATCGGCTACTGGTGGGCCCAACTGGCCAGGCGGTGCTTTAGACCCGGAAACCGGAATTTTCTACATCTATTCAAAGACGCAGGTCGTGTCGCTCGGTCTTGTCAACAATCCCGAGCGATCGGATATGGATTTCATTCGTGGCCGTCCGGCGGGCGTCAACGCTGCGCGGGCGGCGTTGAGCGTCTCTGGTCTGCCGTTGGTGAAACCGCCGTGGGGACGGATTACGGCGATTGATCTCAATGCTGGAGAGCTTCTCTGGCAAGTCGCACACGGCGAGACGGCGGACCGTGTACGTGACCATCCGGCGCTTCAGGATTTTGACATCCCGCGTACTGGTCGCGTCGGGCGGGTTGGAACACTCGTGACCAAGACGCTTGTCATTGCGGGTGACGGCGGGGTGTTTACTTCAGCCGACGAGCGCCAGGGCGCGCGGCTCCGGGCTTACGACAAAATGACCGGTCAGGAGATTGACGCAGTGTTTCTGCCATCCTCACAGACCGGATCTCCGATGACCTACAGCATTGACGGTGTCCAGTACATCGTTGTCGCTGTGGGCGGTGGCACCTACGCTGGAGAGTTACTCGCGTATCGACTGCCTGAGTCAGAAGACAACGGAGGAGCTTAGGTAGTGCTGCTGCGTGGACCCATTAAGCTGGGCTATTCGATAAAACCAGAGATTAAGATTACAAGAACTGCGGCCGGCGCGACGTAACGCATTAGTATCTGCCAGACCGTAAAGAAAACGTCGTGTTTCATTGCTAACTCCTGCTGAAACGCGTTTCCCGCGATAACCCATCCCGAGAATAGTGCAATCAGTAGTGCGTTAATTGGTAGCAAGACCGACGCTGTTACAAAATCGAACACTTCAAAGAACGACATTTCCGCCATCGCGCCGATGAAGCTGAGCGGTCTAATATCTGCCAACACATTGTCAGACAATGCGGGAAGGAAGCCGACTATCCAAATTGAACTGCCGGCCACAATAGCCAGTGTACGCCGTGAAGTCTGCCACCGTTCCTCCAGGCACGACACGATCGGCTCAAGCATGCCGAGCGTCGTTGTGTAGGCTGCGAGCGACAGTAGCAGGAAGAACAGCACGCCGATTGCATGTCCTAGGCCCATTCCGCCGAAGGCAACTGGCATCGTGACAAACACGAGTCCTGGACCCTCAGCTGGATTCAGATTTGAGGCGAAGACAATTGGAAAGATCACAAGGCCGGCCAGTAGTGCGATGGCTGTATCGACTGCACCAATCACGAACGCCGCGTGGGGAACCGAGACTTCTCTGGGAAGATAAGCACCATAGGTCATCATAAAGCCAACACCCACGCCGACTGAGAAGAATGCCTGACCGAGCGCGAGCAGCAGCGACGTGCCAGTGAGTTGCGAGAAGTCGGGTGTGAAGAGAAAAGCTAAGGCAGCGGTAACATCGGCCGCGAAGACGTTGTAAACGATCATGATCAGCATGATGAACACGAGGCTGGGCATCATGACCCTCGTGGCACGCTCGATGCCGCGATGGAGACCACTCCCGACGACCACAGCGGTGAGTCCGATCACGACGCCTTGCAGGAACACAGTGAGCCACGGTGAGGCCGCTAGGTCTTGAAACAGACGCTGCGAATCGGCAGCACCCATGCTGTTGAAAGTATTCCGTACGGCCTCGACTGTGTAGTACAGGGACCAGCCGGCGACGATGCTGTAATAGGTAAAGCCGAGAAAAGGAACCAATAAACTAACGACACCGATTATCTGCCACCCTGCGTGGGCGCCCTGTTCTCGGATGATCGTCTTGGCCGAACCGATGGGACTTCGGTGTCCCATGCGCCCCAGTGCCAACTCGGCCGTGATCACAGGGACTCCGATGAGAAAGGCAAAGGCGAGATAAACCAAGACGAACGCCGCACCGCCGTTTTCACCAGCGAGAAACGGGAACCGCCAGATGTTCCCTAAGCCGACCGCCGCGCCCGTGGTAGCGAGTATGAACGACCCGCGCGAAGACCAACGTTTACGACCAGGTTCCACCATACTGCTTGGGTTAGGAGGAGGTTATTATCTGGGCTCGCGGTTTTTTCTGTAGCACGATCCAGTGCACACACTTCTTCTGGTCGTGGTAGATACGTTCGCAGTCGTCGCAGCGGACACACTCGGCAACCGAGATCTTTGGTCCGTCAATTGCGCCCCACTCACAGGCTTTCTCGCAGATCTTACAAGTCTGACATTCACCCCAACGCCTAATCCGAAACACGGTGAAGTTCGAAATGAGGCCAAGCGCTGCGCCGACTGAGCACAAATACCGACAATAGAGATTACGGACGAAAACCGTGGCTACTAGAAGAATAGCGACAAGCGTCCACATAACCGCGTTGCCATTTAGCGTGAACATCCAGAACGGCTCGACATACCGATAGATGAGGAAATCACCTGTGCCGAGGAAGTAGACCAACACCCCGCCGAGGATGCCGTACTTGAGATAAGCCAGCCGTCGGTCGAGCCACGCTGGTGGATCGATGCGAAGCCGCGACGGCAGAAGGCGATCAAGCACTTGGGTGAGTGCCCCGAATGCGCAAATCCGTCCGCAGTAGAGCCGCCCCCAGAGCACGGTCGATACCACCGTGAAGCCGATAAGCAGGTACCACGGGATGCTATGCCTGAACCCAGGAAGATTGCCTTGAAGAATCGCGAAAATGTTAACGATCGAGACGAGGTTTGATTTGTATAAACCAAGATATGCAATCGACATAGCAAACGAGATGTATTTGAGGGCGACACTCTTCCTTGCAAAGCTGAAAAACGCAAAACCGAGCACGGCCACGATCCCGATAATGTCCGCGACCTCGCTCGAGTTAAGCGAGGCCATCGACTCTTCGACTTCATCTTCCTCCAACAATGCGTCGAGGTCTTCGAGAGAGAGGGTGGGCTGACCGGTCTCGACGGCTTGGGATGGTGGTTCCGCGCGGACCGGCACAAAGCCTAGGCAACTGGCCATCGCGCAGGCTGCGACGATCTTGGCAACGGTCACGGTTGCGCCTCTAATTGTTCCTTGACGAATTCACGAAACATTCGCCGCGTTGATCGCCGGATGGCGGATGTGGCGGCGTTTACCGTAATCGTTGCACCTGAGATGCCATCAACGTCGTCGCCGACCCGTAGCCGTTCGCGGTATCGGCGGTTAGGGAACTGATCTCTGAAACGCGCTAGATCGATTGACCGATAGCCGTAGGGTTCGTCATGAGTGACGACAGTGACTGCGGTTATGGTGCCGACTGGTCGAAGCCCGACCATGACGACGATCTCACTTGCGTATCCCGTAATAACATGTCCGACATCACTGTTGAGATAGGCTAGGCCAACTAGTGTCCCGACGTCGTCGTCTGTGCTATGGGTGTACCCGCGGAAGTGTGGATACTCTCCGTCTTTACTAACGAAATGATCAGCTTCCGGCAACACAGTTCTCAGGTGCTCCAAGTACTGCTCAACGCGCGCGCGGTCGGCCTGCTCATTGCCATAAAGGAAGAGCGTTCCGGGCACACCGAGCGCTAGGAGTGCAATCACCAGTGCCGTAGCGTATTTCCTCGCAATGCGGGAACTCTTGGTCAAGCTCGCTGACATGGTATCGGGCTCGCACATTCCCGCTGGGATTCTATCTTGCTTGTATCTGATTCAGCTAAAATTGATTGCCGTGAGAGGCCCAAATGTCAGCGATGAAAATCAAGGGGCAAGCCTAGATCGGTTGAAGTAAAACATTCCGTCTACCGGACCGAAAGTTTCACTACTGGTAGATAATGTTGGACCTTAAGGAAACTTCGATGCTGATCGACCAAGAGTTAATAACTGAGCAGAACACTGAACTCGAACCCGAACTGTTTTCAGACTTTGAACACCTTGGTGCGTATCTAGAACGCCGCGGGGTAGCGATCGACGGAGTTGTGCAGCGTGTGCGAGCTTTTACCGTAGCAATTCCCACCTGGGGCGTTAGCACGGGTGGCACACGATTCTCGCGATTTCCAATGCCGGGCGAACCGCGCAACATCTTCGAGAGACTCGAAGATTGCGCTGTGGTACAACAACTCGGGCGAGCGACGCCGAGAGTCTCACCACACATGCCGTGGGACCACGTGGATGATATCCACGCCCTACGCCTGCACGCTGAAGCACTCGGCCTGGGATTCGATGCTGTTAACTCCAACACCTTTCAAGACCAACTTGGGCAGGACCACTCATACAAGTACGGTAGTCTGACGCATACCGATCCGGCGGTGCGCGCGCAAGCGATCACGCACAACCTTGAGTGTATTGCGATCGGCGAACAGCTCGGGTCAACGGCGCTCACAGTTTGGATCGCTGACGGCGCGAATTTTCCTGGCCAGCAGCACTTTGCCTTGGCGCTTGATCGCTATCTTGGGTCGATGCGTGAGATCTACGCGCAGCTGCCTGAGGGCTGGAAAGTGTTTCTTGAGCACAAACTCTATGAACCGGCTCTTTACGCAACAGTCATTGCGGATTGGGGCACGAGCTATTTCTGTGCCGAGTCGCTGGGGCCGAAAGCGCAATGTTTGGTCGACCTCGGGCACCACGCACCGACGACCAACGTTGAAATGATCGTCGCCCGCCTAATCCAATTAGGAAAGCTGGGCGGATTTCACTTTAACGACTCAAAGTACGGTGATGACGATCTCGATACAGGCGCTATCGACCCGTTTCGCATCTTCCTCGTGTTCAATGAGTTGATCGACGCTGAGGTGCGACAAGTCGATGGGTTCGCTCCAGCCTATATGCTTGATCAATCGCATAACGTAACTGATCCGATTGAAAGCTTGATCGAAAGTACAGCCGCAGTACAACGCGCCCTGGCGCAGGCACTGGTAGTTAACCGTGAAGCGCTAGCGGTCGCGCAGGAGACAAACGATGCGCTCGGTGCTGCTCGGCTATTGCGGGAGGCGACCCAGATCAATGTTGAGCCTATCGTCCAAAGAGCTCGGCTAGATGCAGGCGGTGCAATCGACCCTGTCACGGTCTATCGTGCATCGACTTACCGGAAGGACAAAGTAACCACGCGCCCGGCGGAGCGCGGCGGCCATTCTGGCATCGTGTGATGCCATGTCTGAGCCGGCTCTTTGTTACAGGCACGTTGTTCGTGCGCGGCCGGAAACAGCGACGATCGTCAAGGTGATGATAAGGGCTTGGAGGCCAGGTCGAGTGCCTATTTATTCGTCACCGATCGGCACTAAGCGTAAGATGTAGTTACCGCGGTATGGGAATGTTTCTAGAGGGGGTCCCAATGACGAAGTTGGTCGAACGGATGAAGACGCGCGTTTTTGCCTGCCTAGTGACGCTTGCACCTATTTTTTTTTTCGCCGGAACAGCGACGGGCCAGGATATATCACCCGATCATTACGAGGGCCTTCGCTACCGGCATATCGGTCCGGTCGGAAACCGAATTGCTTCAGTGGCTGGGGTTTCGGGCAACCCAAACATTTATTACGTTGGCGCCGCGTCGGGTGGCGTCTGGAAGACTGTAGATGGTGGTCTGTTCTGGGAACCGGTGTTTGATGACCATCCATCCCACGCGATTGGCGCGCTGGCGGTTGCGGCCTCCGACCCTGAAATCGTCTGGGTTGGGACGGGCGAACCACACATCCGGTCGAATGTGACGATCGGTGATGGAGTGTGGAAGTCAACCGACGGCGGTAGCACGTGGAGCAACATGGGGCTCGGCGCAACCGGTCGGATTTCTCGCGTTCTCATTCATCCATCGGACCCGAACATCGTCTATGTCGGGGCTCTGGGCCACGCGCACGCCTCGCAACCTGAGCGCGGGGTGTATCGGACCATGGATGGCGGTGAGACTTGGGAGCACATCCTTTTTGTAGATGAGAATACTGGTGCCTCAAGTGTTGAGATGGATCCAAACAACCCCAGAATCCTATATGCAGGGATGTGGCACGTTATCTTTAACACCTGGGGTCGCGAAAGCGGCGGGCCTGGTAGCGGATTGTTCGTGTCACGCGATGCGGGTGATACCTGGAGAAAACTTGAGGGCAATGGTTTACCTCTCCGAACCATCGGGAAAGTTGATGTCTGCCTGACGCCGGCCGACTCCAACCGAATCTACGCGCTTATTGAGACTGGTGATGGGGTGCCACTAAATGGCGAGGAGACTGATAACGGTGAATTGTGGCGCTCGGATGATGGGGCCAAGACCTGGCAGCTTGTGACCTACGACCAGAATTTCGGTGGTCGGACCGCCTACTACAACAACTGTGCCGTCGCCCCAGACGATCCTGACGAAGCGTATTTCCTAACTGCGCCGCTCGTAAAGTCGATTGACGGGGGGCAGACTGGCGTTGTTCAAAATGGCCGGCGGCGCCCGGGCGGCGATAACCACGACATCTGGATTGATCCGACCAACGGCGACAGGATGATCATCGGTAATGACGGTGGTCTCGCTATTTCAGAGAACCGAGGTGCGACTTGGCTGCGGGTGAATCTGCCGATTGCTCAGATGTACCACGTGACGACCGACACGAAAGTGCCCTACAACGTCTACGGTAATCGGCAGGACGGACCATCCTTTCGTGGGCCGAGCAACAGTCGAACCGGGGGCTTCGGTGGTAGCCGCATTCCGCGTGGCATGTGGCACTCAGTCGGTGGAGGGGAGAGCGGTTTTGCAACCCCGGATCCGGTGGAGCCGGACATCATTTGGTCATCGGCGTCCGGTTCCGGTGCGGTTGGCGGGATCGTCGTTAGGTTCGACGAGCGCACCCGACAATTCAGGCAAGTTGAGGTGTGGCCAGAGAGCACGATTGGATGGCCGGCCGAGACACTGCGTTACCGATTCCAGTGGACCTTCCCGCTGCTCATCTCGCCCCACGACCACGACACGATCTACGTAACCAGCCAGCATGTGCATCGGACGGTGAACGATGGGCAGAGTTGGGAGGTTATTAGCCCTGATTTAACGACGAATGATAAAAGCAAGCAGGGACTGTCTGGAGGTCTCACGCCTGACAACATCGGTGTTGAGTACTGCTGTGTTGTTTATGCCTTCGATGAGTCGCCGGCGCAGCCCGGTGTGTTCTACGCCGGGTCGAACGACGGGCTCGTGCATGTCAGTCGTGACAATGGTCTTAGTTGGCAAGATGTCACGGCGAACATTCCCGACTTGCCGGAGCTTGGTGTTGTTCGGGGCATTGATGCATCGAAGTGGGATGCTGGCAAGGCGTATCTCGCAGTTGAGTTCCACCAGGTGGGCAACTTTGCACCGTACGTCTACCGTACTGACAATTACGGTGAATCGTGGACGAAGATCACTGATGGCATTTCTGACAGCGTCCTCAGCTTTGCACGAAGCATTCAGGAAGACCCGGTGCGCCCGGGCTTGGTGTACTTAGGTACTGAGAACGCCGTCTATGTTTCGTTCAACGACGGCGACCAGTGGCAGCCGCTGCAAACGAACATGCCAGCCGCGCCGAACTACGGTCTTGTCATCCAGGAACACTTCAACGACCTAGTCGTCGGAACCTACGGCCGGGGGTTCTGGATTCTTGACGACCTGTCCCCATTGCAACAACTCACACCGGAGGTGGCTAGCTCCGAGGCGCACTTATTTGAACCGCGCCCGACCTATCGCCTACATAACATTACGTCACCACAGGCGATGCCGAACGATCCGTCTGACGGTGAGAACCCACCGTATGGTGCCTCGATCAACTACTGGCTCGGGTCTGATGGTCACGGTGACGTGAGTATTAGAATCGAAAACGACCGCGGCGAAACTGTTCGTATCCTCGATGGAACTACGCACGAGGGGATCAACCGAGTTTGGTGGGACCTCCGAAGTGAACCGTCAGCAGAGATCAAGCTGCGGACGAAGCCGACCTACGGAGAGTGGTTGGATCTGGGCGACGAGCGCTGGAGGTCGGGTGGTGGTGAAATCACTATTCTTGAACCACCGGGAACCTACACGGTTGTTCTGGACCTAGACGGCAGTGAACAGCGCCGGCAGCTTCAGGTTTTGAAAGACCCGAATTCCGAGGGAAGCGAGGACGACATCGCGGAACAAACCGCGCTGCTGTATCAACTACGTGACGATCACGAACAGGTGACAGCGGCCATCAACCAACTGGAGTGGCTCCGCCGGCAGCTTTATGACCTGCAGGCGGTTCTGGCCGATGCTCCCGCAGGCCGTGACTCACTCATTGAAGCGACCGAGGAAGTGGACGGTACCCTCATCGCGGTCGAGGAAAAGCTAGTCCAGATGAAGCTGACCGGCACCGGGCAGGATAATGTCCGATGGCCGACGATGTTGTCTGGACGGATCGGATATCTCATCAGGAATGTAGCCACCTACGATTTCCCGCCAAATGACCAGCAGCGCGAAGTGCAAGACGTGCTCGAAACGCGGATGCGGGATACGCTGGTCGAGGTGCGTAGAGCGATCGAGAATGTCAGGTCGCTCAACGAAACCCTGGCAGGGCAAGGGGTCCCGCCGGTCTTGATTGGAACACCGCAACCGTAATGGAACGGTAAACAACCGAGGGGTGTGTCGATCCGTCGCACCCTTCTTTCATCACGATGACCAATGTAGGTAACGGTGGGAGCAAACCGCTCGGTCTAACGACGGCCACGGCGTTCGTTATTGCGGCGATGGTCGGCACTGGCGTTTTCACGACGCTCGGGTTTCAGGTTGCCGACATCCGGTCACCGTTCGCCATTATGATGCTGTGGCTCGTTGGTGGGGTGGTCGCACTATGTGGCGCGCTCAGCTACGGCGAGCTGGGAGCAGCACTACCACGCTCAGGCGGTGAGTATCACATCCTCCGTCGGGTCTACACGCCGGCGTTGGGGTTTTTGGCCGGGTGGGTCTCGGCGACAGTTGGGTTTGCCGGGCCGTCGGCTTTGGCTGCTATAGCCTTGGCGTCATACACCGACGCGTTCATTCCTGGCCTGCCTGCAAAACATCTAGCCGCTGGGGCGGTGCTTACTTTCACGCTGATCCACGCGTCGAGCCTCCGGGTTGGCGCCCTGTTCCAAAACGTGCTGACCGGTCTGAAGGTGTGTCTCATCTTGGGATTTATCGTCGCTGCCTTCACTGTCGACCGCGCGCAGGAATTGTCGCTAGTGCCGCAGGTAGGAGTCCTCGGCGTCATGACCGGACCAGCCTTTGCGGTAGCGCTGATCTTCGTTTCCTACGCCTACACGGGTTGGAACGCGGCGATTTACGTCATCGATGAGATTGACCAACCAAGCCGCACGCTGCCGCGAGCGTTGCTTCTTGGCACTGGCGTGGTCACCGTACTCTACGTGCTGCTCAACTACGTGTTTCTCCGGACTGTTGCGATGGACCAACTGGCTGGTCAGATCGAAGTCGGTTTCTTGGCGGGCGTGCAGATCTTCGGCGAGGCCGGCGGGCAGATCACGGCCGCCATCATCGCAGGTCTACTAGCTTCGACTGTGAGTGCCTATGTTTTCCTGGGGCCAAGAATCTTAATGGTAATGGGCGAAGACATTCCGGCGTTGGCGTGGCTGTCGGTGAAGAGTAGGCGCGGCTTGCCTGTGAACGCCTTCATTTTTCAGACAGTCCTAGCTCTCACGTTTATCTATACATCCACGTTTCCTCAAGTGCTTCTCTACGCGTCGATCTTGCTGACCATGATCTCAACTTTGGCTGTCGCTGGTGTGTACGTTCTCCGGTCAACCGAGCCTAACCTGGTGCGGCCATACCGAACTTGGGGCTACCCGGTCACGCCTGCCATCTACCTAGCAGTTAACGTCTGGGCACTAACGTTCGTGCTGATGAATGAGACGTTCGCCTCACTCGTCGGTCTTGGTATCCTTGGCGTCGGCCTTGTGCTGTATGCGGTTATGCAGCGTTTGATTTTTTCACGTGTTCCTTTAGACTAACCAGGATGTCTCTGTTTCGCCGACGAATGGCTCGGTGTTGTGTTTTTACCCTCTTGGTCCAGATGACCGTGCTGCTGACGGCTGTGCTGGCGTGCTGCCAAGACAACTGTCTGATGCACCATGGCTCTCAAGCGACCGAACACCACAGTAGTGACCTGCGGAGTGGTGCGCATTGCGCAATGCAAGATATGGACTCGGCAGGAAGTGCTGACCTAGCCGACTTAGGTTTTCGTTGCGCCTGCAGTGATGATCAGGCGATTGATCTGTTACTAGGTGCGTCTGGCATCCTCGTATCCAAGCAATTGATTCACAACGTTAATAGCGTCCACGGCCGTTTGGCTTTATTCCTGCCTTTGCCTATCGAAATACCTGGAGACCTTTCTCCTCACCCCCCTCGCCTATAACTGGCTTAGCCTCGATTCACTCAAAGTTTCCCTTGGAAACACAACAGCGAGCGCTCATCTAGCATCCGCAGTTGGTGTATTTCGGTTTGGGGAACTGCGAGTTTGGAGTTACGACTTTTTAATTTTTTTGGAGGTGTATTTTGAAACGAAAAACCAGATGGATTCTTGGCGTCGGAATTACCGTGTTTCTTTTTGGGCCTACTCTTGCTGCCCACTTGGCCGTCACCAAGACTGAGCCGGAAGCTAACACCACCGTAGAGTCGCCATCACTCGTGCAAATTTGGTTCACGCAGAAACCAGAACTGGTGGTGAGCACACTAAACTTGAAACAGGGCGACTTAGACGTCTCGATTAGTGACGTTGAGGCTGGTAGGGATAACTCACTTGTCGCTAGGGTGGACGATGTTCTGCCGTCGGGCAATTACATCGTAGAGTGGAAGACCGCCGGCGATGATGGCCATGTTCTAAGAGGCGAATTTTCCTTCAGTGTGTCAAATGTTGTTGCTCAACGGTAACTGACTGGGATGAGTTATAGAACCGCAAGGTTTGATTCAAGATGACACCTGAGACTGCCGTTACTGCCCTGTCAGGAGCCACGCGTTGGATGGCCTATGTAGGCGGCGTCCTTGCGGTTGGGGCATGCGGTTTTCGGTTCGCCGTGCTAACTGCTGTGCGCCGTTGCGAGGGGTCTGGTCAGTTCCACCGACGGGCCAGTCAAATAGGCCTCGGCGGCGCCATGCTGTTCTTTGTTGCCTCGCTCAGTCGGATTTATGTCCAGACCTACGTGTTCTTCGGTTCTGAACAAACCATCACAGTCGACTTATTACGAACGGTTGTTTTCCAAACCCGTTGGGGCAGCGGATGGATGTGGCAGTTTGCTGCCTCGGCGGCGTGTGTGGTCGCGTATTTGGCAATCCTTAGGTCGCCTCGACTTGGCTGGCCAGCGGCAATTCTCACAGGATTGGCGATATGCGCGACGAGTCCGCTGACCGGTCACGCGATGAGCCACGTCGTCCCTTGGCAGGCGGTGTCGTTGCAAGCATTGCATTTGGCCGGTTCAGGTCTTTGGCTTGGGACGCTAGTCATCGTTTTCTCCGTCATTGTCTGGCCACCAACTGATGGTGAGGCTCGTCCGCTAATTCAAGAGCCAACTGTCGTGGTGAATGCATTCTCTCGGGTGGCGCTTGCTGGTTGTGGTCTTTTAGTTGTTACCGGTTGTTTGACGACCTGGCTCTACATTGATGAAATGACCGTGCTGTGGACCACTGCTTACGGTCAGACTCTTCTAACCAAATTAGGACTGTTTCTAGCCGTTGCGTCCTTGGGGGCGTACAATTGGCGACGACTCAAGCCCCATCTAGGTAGTCCCAGTAAGACAGCGTCACTTCTTCGATCCGTAGCCGCAGAATTGGTGCTGGCTGGCATAGTCCTAGCGGTGACGGCGTTCTTAGTGGGGTTACCATTACTCGCGCAATGAGGATCGCTATCGTGTCCGCGCCAGACTGTTTACACTAGAGAGTTTGTGATTTCCGATTGATTTGCCAAAGGAGCGTTATGGCTGCGTATACCTGTCCGAAGTGTGGGATGAGCGTGGGGACGATGACCTGTGGAAAGTGCGGGAAAGAGTTAGTGCACGATACGTTGATTTTAGATGGGAAGGCCGTGCACATTTCGAAGTGCCCTGATGATCACGGCAAGATTAAGTCGCCGATGTGTTGCGGCGAAGATATGACTTGCGCCGTGTAACTGCGGGCATTTAATAGCAGGAAAAAGGAGGCAGAGACATTAATTTCTGCCTCCTTTTTTTCTAGTCACTCAATGTGCGGGATAGGTAGCTCTTCAGACGCTGCCATGCATTGAGGGCGGGTTCTGTGCGTGTATCAGGTTCTTGGTCTACAAACAGCCAGAACCCGTGGTTCACCTCGTCGTAGATGTGGACATCATTCTCAATATTGGCCGTCCGTAATGCCTCGACGAACTGTTCGACATCTTGGGGCGGAATCCCTGCATCCTCCGCAGCGAATGTACCATAGACCTCATGCGTGATCCGCTGCAGTATCTCTGGATCCTGCACGAGTTGCCCATAAAACATTGCTGTGCCTTCGTGCATGTCACCGTCAAGACCATAGCTCAGCGCGATCCCGCCGCCAAAACACCAACCCATTACCGCGACCTTACCGCTCGTGTCGACTCGGTCGCGTAGATAGGCGGCCGAGACGTTCAGGTTGGTGACCACCTGATCCATGTTTGCCCGAGCCTCTCGGGTCAAGGCACGATTTTCGTCAGGGTTACTTCCTGTTCGACCCTGAAAGAGATCGGCCGCAAGTGCGACATAGCCTTCTGCTGCGAGTGCATCAGCCACTTGACGCACCCGGTCTTTTAGGCCGTCCCACTCATGCACCAAGATAATCGCAGGGTGTGGTCCGTCACCATCGGGTAGCGCAAGATAACCTGTGGTTGCGGTATCTCCAGGTAGGTAATGGAGCGCCTGACCCTGTGGGGGCGGTGCGGTACCGAGTAAGGCGGCCGGCAACTCGTCGTCGGTCGTTGGCTCATGCACAATGCGCAGTTCTGCTGAAGGCGCCGGCGTTTCCTCGGTGGCCTCATCAGCCGGGGCTTCACCATCTGCGCAGGCGCCGGCGAGACTGAAACTACTAGCCAGCAGCGCTGACAAAAAGCCGCGCATCCAAAAAGACATTGTGGTTGACATGATTTATCTCCTTCAAAATCACTCAGGCTTGCAGTTATCTTGGTAAGCCCTGATCAATCTATCACGCTGCAACACTCCAGAGTGACACTCACTGCAAATGCGTTGTCCTCTCGTTCATCGAGCGTGCTCGCATCGAGGGAATCTATGTCGACCAGCCAATTTTTGCCACCTGTGGCATGATTGACTGGATCACCTGTTCTTGGAATGTCTTACTAAAGATATCCGCTTGGCGAAACTTCTTAACGAATCTGTCGTGTCGGAGCCTAAAGACCTGTTGCCCGAGGTCGGAATTGATGACCTCGAAGAACCCTTGCGTGCAGGGGCAGCCCGCGCGGGTTGGACGACTCTCATGCCAGTGCAGGCGATGGCGATTCCGTATCTGCTGGCCCGCCGGGACATGCTGATTCAAGCTCGGACTGGCAGCGGCAAGACCGGTGCGTTTTTACTGCCGATGCTAAAACGCCTGGATCGATCGCATCCTCACTGCCAAGCTCTCGTGCTTGTGCCGACCCGCGAACTCGCGAGACAGGTGTGGCATGAGGCCGAGACGCTCTGCGGGGATGCTGGTCTGCGCCACGTTCCAGTCTACGGTGGTGTTGGTTACGGCCCGCAGGTTGACGCGCTACGCGACGGGGCGCACATCATCGTAGGCACACCGGGTCGCGTGCTTGACCATTTACTCAAACGGACGATGTCGTTCAAGCACCTCAAGATGGTCATCTTTGATGAGGCCGACAGGATGTTGTCGATGGGCTTCTATCCGGACATGAAGGAAATGCAACGGCACTTTCCGGAGCGTCGACTGCACAGCTGTATGTTCTCAGCGACCTTTCCAGACTTTGTCATGCGCACTGCTCGGGAGTTCCTTCACGAGCCCGAGTTCCTATCCCTCAGCCGCGACCACGTCCATGTGACTGATACCGAGCACGTGTACTACATTGTGCCCGGGATGGATAAGGACCGCAGTCTAATGCGTATTATCGAACTGGAAAATCCGACGTCAGCCATCATTTTCTCGAACACGAAGTCGATGGTGCACTACGTGTCCAATCTGCTGAAGAACTTTGGTTACGACGCTGACGAATTGAGCGCGGATTTATCCCAGGCTGAGCGCGAACGCGTGCTAAAGCGTGTGCGACAGGGATCGCTTCGGTTTCTCGTGGCAACCGACGTAGCCGCACGTGGGCTCGACATTCCCGACTTGTCGCACGTCATTCAGTATGAGCCACCAGCCGACATCGAAGGTTACATTCATCGTGCGGGCCGGACCGGTCGGGCCGGTGCGACCGGCATCGCCATGTCGCTTGTCACAGAATTAGAGTGGTTCACGCTGAATAAGATTGCAAAGGCCTTTGGTATTGAGATGCAGGAACGCCCCTTGCCAACGCCGTCGGATGTAGAAACGTTGGTGGCGGAACGTGTCACCGTCCTACTCGAGGCAAGACTCCGAGACCGGGATGCGCTGAAACGTGAGCGGAGCCAGCGATTTATTGCGCTTGCCCGGCAACTGGCTGAGAACGAAGACGAGTCTGCGCTCATTGCCATGTTGCTTGATGACTACTACCAACAGAGCCTTCATGCGCCACTTCACCGACCAACTGAACCGCCGCTACCCAAGAAAAAGGTCGGCACCCCCCGACCGCGACGGCGTTCTTCGGGACGCTCACCGCGTCGATGAGGCCACGAGGTATGACCAACCCTCCACCTATCAGTTTCATGGCGCCCTGGCGGCGTCGCGTCCATGAAATTGTGTTCGAGGCCGACACAGCTGCCGGCAAGCTGTTTGACGTCTTGTTGATTACGGCGATCGTTATCAGCGTGACAGCGGTGATGCTCGATAGCGTCACCTCGATTCACAACCGCTATGGCCAAGAGTTACTCCTGTTGGAGTGGGTCTTCACCATCCTTTTTACGGTCGAGTATGTCGTTCGGCTAATCAGCGTACAAAACGCGCGACGTTATGTGACTAGTTTCTTCGGCGTGGTGGATCTATTGGCCATTTTACCCACCTACCTTAGCGTTCTTATGCCAGGCAGCCAGTCGTTGCTCGTGATTCGTGCACTGCGTCTATTGAGGGTCTTCCGTGTATTAAAGCTTGCTAGTTACGTGAAAGAGGGCGATTTCTTGATGGCAGCCTTACGGGCAAGCCGCGCGAAGATCACCGTATTTGTGAGTTCCCTGCTGTCAATCGCGGTCGTTGTTGGCTCCGTGGTGTATCTCATCGAAGGCGAGGCGAGCGGTTTTACAAGCATTCCGCGAGCCATGTACTGGGCAATTGTCACGATGACGACTGTTGGATACGGCGACATTGCGCCGGCGACCACGTTGGGCCAGGTTGCGGCTGCAGGGTTGATGATCCTAGGTTACGCCATTATCGCCGTGCCGACTGGTATCGTCTCGGTTGAATTGGCTAAGTTAAATCCAATTTCGAAGGTGTCGACACAGGCCTGTCTCGTGTGCTCTCGAGAAGGCCATGATCACGATGCCTCTTACTGTAAGTACTGTGGCTCAGCACTATATGCTGACGGCGAGTCGGGGAGTTCTTGATCGCGCACCCTCGACTATTGAGAACTACAGTCGGATTGCGAACACTGGTGGGCAGCCTTTGCTAATTGGTCCGTAGCAAAAGCGACCAACAGGTTGCATCGGTCGACTGCCTCACGTAGGCTTTCAGTTAGACGTTGGTTATCTAGCGTCGCTTTTGCTGCAGAATATCCCCAAAGCTTATGAACCGCACATTGTTACAGAAAGTCTGGGACGCACACCGAGTGCGCCATCTTCCAACTGGTCAGACCCAGATGTTCATTGGTCTTCATCTTGTGCATGAGGTGACAAGCCCACAAGCCTTTGACATGCTGCGCGGCCGCGGATGGAAGGTAGAATTTCCCGAACGGACGTTTGCCACTGTTGACCACATCGTGCCAACCCGTGACCAGACTCGGCCATTCGCCGACGTGCTTGCTGAAGAGATGTTGTCGGCACTCGAGCAAAACGCGAAGGAGTTCGGGGTACCGCTTTGGGATCTATCGAGCCCAAGACAGGGCATTGTCCACGTGATTGCTCCAGAACTCGGACTGACGCAACCGGGCATGACAATTGCGTGCGGTGATAGTCACACGTCCACGCATGGGGCGTTTGGTGCTGTAGCGTTCGGCATCGGCACGTCGCAAGTCCGCGACGTTCTGGCATCACAGTGTCTAGCTATCGACCCCTTAAAGGTGCGCCGGATTGATGTGACGGGTTCTCTTGGCCACGGCGTCTATGCAAAAGATGTAATTCTCGAGATTATCCGTAGGCTTGGCGTAAAAGGTGGAGTTGGCTACGCCTACGAGTATGGTGGTGAAGTTCTCGATGGTATGACGATGGACGAGCGAATGACCGTGTGCAACATGTCGGTTGAGGGTGGCGCGCGCGTTGGTTACGTTAACCCCGACACCACGACGTTCGCCTATCTCGATGGTCTACCGTTCACGCCATCCGGTGAATCATTTGAAACGGCTAAAACTTGGTGGGGGTCAATGGCCTCAGACACTGATGCCAACTACGATGATCGCGTCCAGATTGATGGCACTGCCCTAGCGCCGGTCGTCACTTGGGGAATCAACCCGGGTCAGTCGGTCCAGGTCGGTGAGACAATCCCAGCGCCAACAGATGTTGGAGCAAAGGATCGGCCAGCGGTTACTGAAGCTCTGGAATTTATGGGACTTGATAGTGGCGCACCGATCGCCGGCACCAAGATTGACGTAGCGTTTATTGGCTCATGTACGAATTCCCGGCTGACAGATTTGCGCGAAGCCGCTCAAGTTATCGCCAAAAAACGAGTTTCACCCCACGTCACTGGTTTGGTCGTGCCCGGGTCGCAGGCAGTTCGTGTGGCTGCTGAGCAGGAGGGTCTCGATGAGATTTTCCGTGACGCTGGCTTCGAATGGCGCGGTGCGGGTTGTTCGATGTGCCTAGCGATGAACCCCGACAAGCTTGAGGGCCGTCAGGTGTGCGCGTCGTCGTCCAATCGCAACTTTAAGGGTCGCCAAGGAAGTCCCACTGGCCGGACTCTCCTCATGAGCCCCGCAATGGTTGCCGCTGCGGCAATCGCTGGTGAGATAACGGACGTACGTGCACTCATGCCAGTCAAAGAGGGTGCGTGATGGGTGGTCAGAGCCACGCCGTGCCGAAGATTGAGCGTATTACCGGCACCGCGGTTCCGATGCGCGGCCAGGACATCGACACCGACCGGATTATTCCGGCCCGCTTTCTTCGGTCGGTGCGGTTCGAAGGGCTTGAGGCGCACGTATTTGAGGATGACCGAAAAGCGCTTATCGAAGCGGGTGCGCGGCATATCTTTGACCAGGCCCAGTATCAGGATGCGTCGATTTTGTTGACCAACGCGAATTTTGGCTGTGGTTCTTCGCGTGAGCACGCGCCTCAGGCACTGAAACGCTGGGGCATCGAAGCTTGTGTCGGCGAATCGTTCTCGGAGATTTTTCTAGCGAATTCAACGGCTTTAGGACTTCCGTGCGCGACAGCGACGCCCGAGATAATCGAAGGACTAATGCACTCAGTGGAGGAGCAACCTTGCCTGCCGATGGTTTTCGACCTCCACGCTCTAAGTATCCAAACCGGCGGTCAAACGGTTGAAGTGTCGATGGCGCCTGCCCCGCGCGAAGCGCTTCTATCCGGGACCTGGGATGCGACCGGTCTTTTGCTTAGTCAGTTTGGCGAAGTTCGAGCCGTTGCGGAAAAGCTACCTTACGTCACTGGTTTTTGAGTCCGTTGCAAATCCGTCCTTTTCGTTGTTTTAATCCAGTTTGCGTGCCGCTTGCTTCGCGGAATCAAGAAAGGCAGCTGCAGCGCGTGAGAACTCGCCAGACCGCCGGTAGACCAGTCGCACCTGACGCGGTAGGCGAAGCTGTGAAACCTTGACAACGGCAACTTGCTGACGAGAGATTTCTGTGAGAGCGCACCGGCGTGGCAGTAAGGCGACACCAAGCCCCATTTCCACCGCGCGCTTAATGCCATCGAGACTCGGGAATGACATCTGTATGTTTATTGGCGCATGACGCTGCTCGGACAGCCGCAGCACGCGCTCCCGTGCGGGGGACGGATCATTGTGTGCGATCACGGTCTGTCGTCCGAACTCCTCCATAGAAATTTCTTTCCTGGCAGCCAAGGGATGGTCTGGGCTGGTGAGTAAGACGAGTTCGTCGGCTCCAATTGCCACTGAATTCAAGCCGCGCTCGGCTGGATCAAACGTGAGTACACCAAAATCCAGTGCTCCGTTAATCACCTCGTTTGCAACTTGTCGCGCGGGGATACGCCGTACTTCTACCTGGGCGTCCGGATGTGCGTTACGGAAGTGGCTTACGATGGGTAGTAATACATGCACTGCAGCCTCGTTAGCGCCGATCGTCACGCGCCCACGCCGGAAATCTTGTAACTCGCGGACCGCGTTTTCTGCTTCGTCGCGTAATTCAGTCAGGCGCCGTGCATAATCGAGCAGGATACGCCCTGCCTCGGTCAGTCGCCCGCCTTTCGAGGTGCGGTCAAAAAGTCGTTCGTCTAGTTCCTCCTCGAGGCGCCTTACTGCCTGACTGACAGCCGGCTGGGTTCGGTGCAGCTTCGCGGCAGCACGTGAGAAACTACGCTCTGAAGCAACAGTTAGAAACGTTTGCAGCTCAGCAAGATTCATGGGCAGATTTCAGGCTCGAATATATAATATCTATTTATTAAATAGTAATAATTATAATCTTGACGAAGGTTCGATTTGGGGCGTACAAGGACACTTGAGGGGTTACCTTTCATGACGACTGAACGGTTGCAGATTTTTGACACGTCGCTGCGTGACGGTGAGCAGGCGCCGGGATTCTCTCTGCGAATTGATGAAAAGCTCAGGTTGGCCAGGCAGCTTGACGCGTTGGGCGTCGATATCATTGAGGCTGGTTTTCCGATCGCGTCGAAGGACGATGCCGAGTCCGTGCGTCGAGTAGCGAAGGAGGTCAGGCGACCAGTAATTGCGAGTCTGGCGCGCTCCCGGCGCGCTGATATCGAATGTGCCGGTGAAGCCGTTGAAGGTGCTGAGCGCAGTCGAATTCACACGTTCCTCGCCACCTCCGACCTCCACCTTGAGCACAAGCTTCACATGTCACGCGAACAGTGTCAGGAAGCTGCGGTCGATGGTGTGAAGCTGGCTCGACAGTACACCGACAATGTTCAGTTTTCAGCCGAGGACGCATTGCGCACGGACATCGACTTTCTCTGCCAGGTCGTCGAAGCGACGATTTCGGCTGGTGCGACAACAATCAATTTGCCCGACACGGTTGGCTACTCGACACCGGATGAAATTTTTGATTTCTTTACAACCATTATCACGCGTGTCCCGAACTCCGATAAGGCTGTTTTCAGTGCGCATTGCCACGACGACCTTGGCCTCGCCGTTGCGAATACTTTGGCGGCGTTACGGGCAGGTGTAAGGCAAGTTGAATGCACGATTAATGGGATTGGTGAGCGCGCCGGCAATGCGTCGCTTGAGGAGATTGTAATGGCAACTCGGGTGCGGGCAGACCGTCTACCGTTCGCGACCGGAATCAACACGGAGGCCATTTATGAAACCAGTCAATTGCTCTCAGCGTTGACTGGTGAGGCGGTACAGGCCAATAAGGCGATCGTTGGACGTAACGCGTTCGCTCACGAGGCTGGTATCCACCAAGACGGTATGCTAAAGGATCGACGCACTTACGAGATTATGAAGCCTGAAGATGTTGGGGTTTCGCAGACTACACTCGTGCTTGGTAAGCATTCGGGACGGCATGCCGTGCAGAATCGCTGCGTGGAACTCGGCTACGAACTTAGCCGGTACGAGCTTGATCAGATTTATCAACGCATGATCCGTCTAGCCGATGCCCAGAAGACCGTTGGTGATGAGGACTTGGTTGCGATGATCGAGACAGTGCATATGGAGGAGACTGAATCAGAATCAACAGCAGCCGGTGCCAAGTCGGCATAAGGGACTCGGGTCGGCAAGAGGTATCGCCTAGTTCATCCAACGCAACATCAAATCTGCATTGACGGGAACGTTCATCTGCCTATAGGTCTGGCCGATTCCGTCGTGTCTTGGTCGGAGAAGAATGGGGAGTTCGATGAAGGTTGCCACAATTGCTCTATTGCCGGGAGACGGGATCGGCCCGGAGGTGACTGCTGCTGCCAGTAGCGTCCTGAAAGCCGTGGAGGATCGTTTCGGTCACGCTTTTGACCTTCGAACCTATGCGGTGGGTGGTGCGGCGCTGGATGCAGGCTACCCCCCATTGCCAACCGAGACGCTTGAGGGTTGTCTCGGAGCCGACGGAATCTTCCTCGGCGCGGTTGGCCATCCCAAGTTTGACGACAAGGCGCCAGAAGAGCGCCCTGAAGCGGCAATTTTAAAGCTCCGCCGTGAGCTGGAGGCATTCGCAAACCTTCGGCCTGCGCGGGTCTGGCCGGGCCTAGAAAATGGAGGCTCACTTAAGCCTGAGGTCGTGAAAGGCGTCGATATCTTAGTTGTCCGTGAGTTAACTGGTGGTTTGTACTACGGCCTGCCTCGTGGCGTTGCTGAAGACGGTCAGTCAGCCTTCAACACCATGCGCTATTCGGTTGAGGAAATCGAACGGATCGCCACCGTCGCGTTTGAAAGTGCACGCCTCCGCGGGAAACGGGTCACCTCTGTAGACAAAGCCAACGTCCTCGAAACCTCAAGACTCTGGCGGAAGGTTGTGACGGACGCCGGTAAGCGGTACCCGGATATTGAACTAAGCCATGAGTATGTTGATGCATGCGCCCTGCTAATTGCGTCAAAACCTGATCGTTACGATGTCATCCTTACGGAGAATCTGTTCGGCGATATTTTGTCGGATGAATCCGGTGCCATTGTGGGTTCGTTAGGCCTGTTGCCATCGGCGAGTGTCGGCGGAAAAGTCGGCCTCTTTGAGCCGGTTCACGGGTCGGCACCAGACATCGCGAACGAGAACAAGGCAAATCCGATTGGTGCAATTGGCTCAGTGGCGATGCTCTTGCGGCATTCACTGAAGCTAGACGTTGAGGCGACGGCTGTGGAGCAAGCGATCGGTGATACCCTTGCGGCCGGTTATCGTACGGTCGACTTGGTCCCGATGGACAATAAGCCACCGGTCGGCTCAAAGGCGATGACTACCGCCATCATCGAACAATTCCACGCTGCAGCATAAGGTCACAGACTAGAAACCGGTTGCTGCGGTATCCTTAGGAACGGGCTGTGTTCTAGGCGCAGTGCCATGACAGGTGAGGTGGCCGAGAGGCTGAAGGCGGCGGTTTGCTAAACCGTTGTAGGGGCTTAAACCTCTACCCAGGGTTCGAATCCCTGCCTCACCGCCAGTTCTGTATTGGTCGCCCTACGTGTGACGCGGGTGTGCCAAGAGCGTCAAAGGAGCGATCTTTCTCTCATGTTCTGGCGAAGAACACGTGAGGATTGTGTAGTAGAACCTTCGGGGACCCTCTCGAAGGGGGCAGGAGGCACTTGAATCGACCACCGAAGGCCTTCTCGAGGGACTTAGACCATCGAAGGGGCGCGAGGTGGTGCTTGAGAACTGCGTTCTCTGTCACTCGACAGCGATCATTCTTTCGAGTCACATGAACCGCAACCGGTGGGACGAGGTGATCACTTGGATGCAAGACGAGCATAACCTGTGGCCGCTTGAAACTGTCGACCGAGCACTTATCCTAGATTATCTTGAAACCACCCAAGGAGAGTTGGCATTTAACGATGACCAACTCAATCTAAGATCGAGTCCATGGGCTTGGCCTTTCTACCGACCGAATCCGATCTGGTAATAGTTTGGTAGCTGTTTATCGCACTCTTTCCGGCGCGTAGAGTGGACGCAGCAGTGATGATGCTAGCTTAGGTCGGAATTCGGGACTTGGGTTGAGAAACTCATGAAAGGGGCATGATGATATTCAGAAATCGCACAGACGTTGCCACACTAATCACTTTGGCTGTTCTAATCGTTGTAATCCCGATGATCGTCGCGTCGGATGGCAAGGCATCCACGCGGCAGGTAATGGAAGAGCGGCAGGTTATCAGGCCCGAGACCTACCCATATTTCGGACTGCCCTACAGCCCAGGTATTCTGACCGGCGACACCTTGTACATCGCCGGACATCTCGGACGCGATCCGGTAACTACCAATTTGGTGTCTGGTGGCATCGAATTAGAAACGCGGCAATCCCTGGCGAACATCCGTGAGGTGCTGCTGGCTGCCGGGATGGATTTTGAGAACGTCGTATCGGTGACCGCCTACATAGTGGACATCGATGAATTCGCAACGTTCAATGAGGTGTACCGTGAGTATTTTCCCGAGAATCCCCCTGCGCGGGCGACCGTCCAGGTGGCGGCGTTGAACGTTGGTGCAAAGGTCGAACTACAGATGATCGCGGTCCGCTAGGCTAACGTATCAACTGCCTGAATGAGCCCCTTGATATAACCATACCCGAACGCAAACGCCTGACGCCCATTCGGGTCGTCTGGGTGGCGTGGCATATGATCGGGCATAACCATATAAGGGTAATCAACTTCCTTGAGGGTCATCATGACTCGCACCATGTCCATGTCACCCTCGTCGGGGAAGACCTCCTGGAAATCGTCTCGCCTGCCGAGGATGTTACGGAAATGGATATTGAAGATCTTTCGCCTCGAGCCAAAGTAGCGAATTACGTCGTGAATCTCCTCGGCAGGATTTTCCAGCATCTCAGCGGTGGTACCCAGACACAGATTGAGACCGTGGTGTGAGTTTTCCTTAATGTTCACGAATTTTTTGAGGCCGTCGACTGTACCGAGTACCCGGGCAATGCCATGAAACCCCTCGGGCGATACCCCCGGGTCGTGTGGATGGCAGGCCAGTCGAATGTCGTATTCCTCGGCCACTGGGATGACCCGTTCGAGAAAATACGTGATGCGTTCCCACATTTCATCTGCCGCCACTTCACCCGCGCGCGTCTCGATATTCGGGTCGGCATCCACCAAGCGCCATGTACTGTAGCTAGTGCCGCCACGGCCACGCGTGGGATCGGTACGGAGTACGCCCAGTAATGATAGGTTGTACTTGATGGCCGGAATACCAGCTTCGGAACAGCGCCGAATAATCTCGCAGGCTTCGTCAATCTCCTTTTGACGCTCAGGATCCTGACCTAGCATGATTGCCTTACGGTCGGCGCGATCGATGTGTGACGATGACATGAACGGAAACTGGACCATGTCCAACGAAATGCCGTGCAATTCGCAACGCTCACGCAGCTGCTGTAGCCGTGGTCCCGTCCAGCCGTCAGTTTCTGGATAGCCGCAGATGTGTTCAATGCCGTGACGCCTGAAGTACAGCAACATCTCATCGGTCGTCGGTGACCGCTGGGTACCCACCGTCATCCGAACCCGTGGTCGGCGCTTGGCTTCGGGAAGCGTTCTGGTGACTTGGCATCCTGTAATGGAAAGCGCTCCTGCCACTCCACCAGTCAACGACACAAATGTTCGTCGGTCCATCCGTTTATCCTTTCTTTTATGGGAACCTAGACAGCATACACTCGATAGGCTTCAGAACTGGCCATAGTTGCATTGATCAGGCGGCCTCACATACTCTTCCGGGACACAAAGTTCGAGTCGGGGGTGCACAATGGTGGGTATGAGAACGCGAAGCACGTTGGTCGGTGTGTATTTGTCCATGACGGTTGTCTTAAGCCTTGGGTGCGGTCCCGGGCTCGAGCCAGCCGACCTCGTGTTGCATAACGGCAAGATTGTGACAGTCGACGACGCCAATCCCGAGGCGCAAGCGTTAGCAGTGCGTGGCAATGAAATCGTCGCAGTTGGCACGAATGACGAGGTTGACGCCTACCGCAGTGAGATGACCACGGTCATCGACCTAGATGGGCGGCTGGCTATTCCGGGTTTCATCGAGGGTCACGGCCACTTTCTCGGTGTCGGTAACGCGCAGATGCAATTGCGCCTAATGGACACGCAGAACTGGGAGGAGGTCGTGTCGATGGTGGCCGCGGCCGTCGAACAGGTAGAGCCGGGTCAACTTATCCGAGGTCGGGGCTGGCACCAGGAGAAATGGGACCCGCTGCCGGAGCCGAATATCGAAGGCTTTCCCTTTCACGACCGTCTGAGTGAAGTTTCACCTGACAATCCGGTGTTGCTGACCCACGCCAGTGGGCACGCAACGTTTGCGAACGCTCGGGCGATGGAGATGTCAGGCATCACGCGTAACACGCCGAACCCCGACGGTGGCGAAATTCTTCGGGATTCCCGCAATAATCCGATTGGTGTATTTCGAGAAACAGCATCCCGCCTGCTGAGTGCCGCCTCAGCTGATGCGACTCCACCGGACCCCCGTCGACAAGTCGAACTGGCTGTGGCGGAGGCCCTATCCAAGGGCGTGACCAGTTTCCAGGATGCGGGCTCGTCGTTTGAGACTGTCGATCTGTTGAAGAGCATGGTGGATGACGGAAGCTTGGGGATTCGACTTTGGGTAATGCTCAGGGAATCGAACGAGGCTTTGGCCGCGCGAGGCGCCGACTATCGGATGGTTGGCTATGGCGATAACCATTTGACAGTACGGGCGATTAAGCGCTCTATCGATGGAGCACTGGGCTCCCGCGGTGCCTGGCTTCTGGAACCGTACAGTGACTCGCCGGAGAGTACTGGATTAAACACGACGACACCGGAGTCGATTAGCAACACAGCTGCTTGGGCGATTGCTAATGATTTTCAGCTGTGCGTCCACGCGATTGGGGATCGCGCTAATCGAGAGACGCTCGATATTTTTCAGCGTGTGTTTGAGGCGAATCCGGATAAAAGCGACCTCCGCTGGCGGGACGAGCACACCCAGCATCTGCATCCTGATGACATTCCACGCTTTGCAGAACTCGGTGTGATCGCATCGATGCAGGGGGTGCATTGCACGTCTGATGCGCCCTACGTGGTGGCACGCCTTGGTGAGCAGCGTGCCGAGCAGGGTGCTTATGTCTGGAAAACGCTGCTAGAAACAGGGGCGGTGGTTTCCAATGGTACCGACGCACCAGTCGAGGACGTTAGTCCACTCGCTAGCTATTACGCAACGGTATCGCGCAAGCTAGCCGATGGGTCCGTGTTCTACCCCGACCAGCGACTCAGTCGGTTGGAAGCACTCCAGACCTATACCATCAATGCGGCGTTCGCAGCGTTTGAAGAGGATATTAAGGGCTCGTTGAGCGTTGGGAAGCTTGCGGATATCACCGTACTGTCGAAGGATGTCATGACGATTTCAGAAGACGAGATTCCGTCAACCGAGGTGTTGTACACGATCGTAGGTGGCAAGGTGATGTACTCGCAAAGCAACTAATGGATTGAATGGTGGAAATGGCGGCAAATGGTCGGTCAGCGTCGTGGTGGCCGGATGTTGAAACCGGTGTCGACGCCGAAGCGCCGGTAGTTGGAGTAGGTCGCCTCACACCGAATCGTCATCTTGGAACTCGCGAAAAACTGTCGTTGAGACGGGATTTCAGCCGACACGGTGGCCCCCCGGATCGTTGACTGGCCGGGTTGAACTTTTACGTCCACGCTGTAGTGTTCTGTCATCGTTGCCGGTACTAGCATGCCCATCGACTCATTGTGTTGGTAGCGCACGCGCATCTCGATCGTGAGTCCAATTGCGTCGTCCTCCACCAGAAAATCAGTCTGCAAGACACGCCCGGTGGCCGGTTCAATCCAGAACGCACCATGTGAGAGGAGACCCTGCTTCTGAGCATCCTGAATCAACGCGGGCGAGTCGACGGCCTGAAATGCTATGACCCAGGTCTTGAGATCACCCAAAAGCTCCTCCTGGGTCTTTTCCAGGACCAACCGTGACCTTTCTCGGTTGGTAAGTAGTTGCAAGGCCATCGTTGGCACATTCAGATCCCGGCGAATGAAACCGATATTGAAACGCGCGCTCTCAGTTCGAAGCTTGAGTTCGAGCGCCGCAGGGACATCTGGTGTTTCCTGGAACAGATCCGCGAGGCGTTGTTCGCGGTCTTCGACTGGCTTCCCGTCCACCTCGATAACATCGCGAAACACGAGCCAACGCTCGTCATCGGGAGGACTAAACACGAGGAGTTCTGAGTCCATCCGTCTCGTCCGCCCGGGATCGACTGCTTGCGTATACTCTTCGTCGGCGATGATGTTGCCCAAATCCTGCTGATAGATTGACACGTAGTCAGCAGCACGAGCGAGCACGGTCTCGAGAGAAGGTGTCTGAGCTCGAACCGGTTCCCGGTCGGCCAGCACCGCAAGAAGGGTCAGAGCCAACACTACTAGGCGAGCAAACGACACTGGCATAACTGTTCCCGCGCAAAATCGTATCGGAATTCGCTACACGGTGAGGTGTCTAAACGCCCACATTGAATTACCGACTCCCCGCACACCACAAAATAATGCTGCGGGTATTTGGAAGGGCAGGCCGTAGGTGGCAGCATAAAGTGGGGCCTTGATGGATACATACCTGCCTTGTCCTAGATAATAATCATACTTTGTAATGCGTTGCCGCTGGTTGCGTTCCATAGTAAACCCATGGGACGCTTGTAGTGAAAGTGAAGAAGTAGTAATACGAAATCGATTCAAATGTCAGTAACCCCACGCCTTCGTTTCGCACCCTCACCGACAGGTTTCCTACACATCGGCGGTGCCAGGACGGCACTGTTCAACTGGCTCTACGCACGCCGTCACGGAGGTGTTTTTATCCTCCGAATCGAGGATACCGACAGCCGTCGTTCCTCAGAGGACCTAGTGGCTGGTATCCTCGGCGGATTGCGCTGGCTAGGGATCGATTGGGATGAAGGCCCTGGCGTGAACGGTCCGCATGGTCCCTATTTTCAATCGGCCCGCCTAGAGAACTACCGTGTGGCCGTTGACCACCTCGTGGCCAGCGGCCACGCATACCGTTGTTTTTGCCAACCCGAGGAACTACAGGCGCGTCGGGCAGTTGCGCAGGCCGAGCACGCAGGTTGGATGTACGACCGTACATGCCTTCACCGCAGCGACAAGGCACTGGCGCAGCTAAAGAGCACTGGTGTCCCGCATGCGATTCGGTTCAAAGTGCCTAAGGGACGCACTCGATTCGACGATGTTGTTCGTGGTTCGATCGAGGTCAACAACGCGACCATCGACGATTTTGTCCTCCTACGCTCGGACGGTCACCCCACCTATCACCTGTCGGTTGTCGTTGATGATGTGGACATGGCGATAACTCACGTCGTGCGTGGTGACGACCACACCTCGAACACTCCCAAGCACGTATTACTCTTCAGAGCACTGAACGCGAAACTACCTCAGTTTGCTCACGTGCCACTTATTTTCGGAGCTGACAAGAAACGATTGAGTAAGCGGCACGGTGCAACCTCGGTCGCTGAATTTCAACAGTTGGGCTATCTGCCAGACGCTTTGGTGAACTTCTTAGCCTTACTCGGTTGGTCACCGGGTGAGGACCAAGAGATGTTAACGCGCGACGCACTGGTGCAGGCATTTACACTGGAAGGAGTCAGCGGCGGCAATGCTGTCTTCGATCAAAAGAAGCTCGACTGGTTTAACAGCCGGCACATCGAATTACTCCCGGCGGACGAGATCATCGACAAGATCCAGCCGCTCCTCGAGGAATCGAGACTATGGCGTGAGGAGTACGCCAGCGTAGGGGACTCACGCACGAGGCTCGCCAGCATTATCAATCTACTAAAATCACGTGCCACAGTTCTTCCCGACTTTGTTGAGTACGGCCGACCGTTCCTAGTTGACGAAGTGACATACGAGCCAGAGGCTGTGAAAAAGCGGTTATCAGTAGTTGGCCTAGCCGATCACGTTGCTGCTCTTCGCGAGGCGTATGCTGCGCTTGAGGAAGACCGATTCGACTCCAGTTCCTTGGAGCGTGTACTTCGGGGCATCGCCGACAGCAGAAGCATAAAGGCTGGTGTCCTAATCCACGCCACCCGAGTTGCCATGACCGGGACTACCGTCAGCCCTAGCCTCTTTGAGATGGTTGAACTCATGGGTCGGGCTAAGACGATCGGTCGGCTAAAAGCACTTGAGCAGTTTCTTGCCGAGCAGCCACCGCTCGACTCACTGTCGTGACCGAGCCGCTCATTACCCCAAACGACTACCGGCGGGCCTGTCGTTATTTGACAGCTCGCGACCCCGTCATCGCGGCGATCATCCGTCGGCAGGGACCATGCGGAATGGGACGCTTCAAGCGGACCGACCCCTATTTAGCCCTGGTGGAAGCTATTGTCTGGCAGCAACTGTCGGTTAAGGCTGCAAAGACGATTTATACGCGTCTCTTGGCTAAGTTTCCTGCTGACGGTGGTCTCACTGCGGCCGCGCTTGGTAAGACCCGCCGCGCTCGGCTCCGTCACGCCGGGTTAAGTTGGGCGAAGGTGGATTATCTGAAAGACCTGTCCGAGAAGGTCAACCGAGGCACCCTTGACTTGGCCGCGCTTGAAACCGAGTCTGACGACCAGGTCATTTCGGTGCTGACATCGGTGAAAGGGATTGGTCGCTGGTCGGCCGATATGTTTCTGATGTTCCGACTCGGCCGGCCCGACGTGTTTCCTGTCGGAGATTTGGGGATCGTTAAGGCAATGCAGAAGGCCTACCGGATGCGTAAACCACCCACTCCTCAACGTATGTTCAAGATCGCCGAACCTTGGCGACCTTACCGCTCGGTGGCATCTTGGTATCTCTGGGAGAGCGTCGAGAATGCGCCGTTGGACGGGTGATGACTGAACTAGGCCACGGAGACTTAACGTTCCCCGCGGGCCAGTTCATCATTGATCACTGTTTCGAAGGTTTCGAACGGTAGGGCGCCAGAGATCATCCGACCGTTGATGAAGAGCGTTGGCGTAGACGTCACACCGTAGCTTTCCGCCTCCGCGATGTCCTGACGCACCAAGTCTGCTGTCTCACCAGAATCCAAACACGCATCGAACGCCAACTGGTCGAGGTCTAACTCTCCGGCGTATCGCTTCAGGTCCGGAATCGCCAGTGCCCGTTGGTTCACGAACAGCTTATCGTGGTACTCCCAGAACCGCTCTTGGGCATGCGCGCACTGAGCCGCCTCGGCCGCTTTGAAGGCTTGGGGGTGGGTGCTTAGGGGCAGGTCCTTAAAGACGAAGCGCACTCGATCACCGTATACCTCGGTGATTCTTTCGAGGGTCGGACCGACCCTCCCACAAAACGGTCACTGAAAGTCGGAGAATTCGATGATCTCCACGATGGCGCCCGACGTACCCTTGATTGGGTCGGTCGGCGCGCGTGCAATGGCCATCCGCGGTGGCTCAAGGAGCCGTTCAACTCGCACATCCAGACTATCTGACAGCTCAGCGATCAGCGTGGCACGTGCTTCTACAGACTGCTGCTGCTGCAAGAAGTTGTTGATCGGCCTACGCAATTGTTCAAGCGTACGCCCCTGGGTCTGTTGTTCCCCGAGGCTACTGTAAAACCGCTCAACGTCAGTATCTGTAATCGGTGTCACTCGGGCCGACATTTCCTGTCGTAGAAGCGTCTCTGGGGTGAGACCTCGATTAGCGGCTTCGATCTCGAGGATCTGATTACCCACAACCATGTCAAGATAAAGGACCAACGCATCGTAGCGTGACTGCGAGACCTGCATGAACGACCCGGCGTCGATCTCACGCCAGTGTTCCTCGACCTCGCCGAGCGTAATCTCACGATCACCCACACGCGCGACGACCTCATCCGATAAACCGAACTGTTGCTTAGAAAGAAGAGCCCCCACGCCCACGACGAGGAGTAGCACGCACGACCAGAGCACACCGCGCTTCAGGCCCATCCCGGAAGACTGACCCCCAGTTGGAACATTCGACGGTAGTTGCTCACTATCAGCCATATCGTATAAGACGCGCCCTGCACCCTTCTGGCTTGGTAGCGTCATGCCAGCATACCGGCCGCCGAACAGATTCGCAAATGCGGTGAGTATAAATCGTACAGGGACGATCCCCGCTCTTGTAGGGTAGCTTCACGCTATTTATAATTGGGGTTTCTGAGTCCCACCGCGGCCGATACTGGGAGGTCGTTCAATGGTAGGACACGCGGCTCTGGACCGTGGAATCGGGGTTCGAATCCCTGCCTCCCAGCCAACTTCTCGCCCTGCGAGTTTGTGATCCCTTTCCAGCGCTCCGGGCATCAGGCAGAAAGTTCGATACGTACCCCGAAGGCCAGCACGCTCTCGGGAGGCATGCCGGTCATAAATCGAAAAACTCTCTAAAAGAAGCGAAGCGAATAGGACACTTTCACCCCGCGCCCGATTTCTGGCGCGAGGTCTTTGATGAATGATGTGTGGAGCCGATAACTTTCGTTTGTCAGGTTGTACCCCGAGACGGCCAGAATGTGGGCCATGTGCTGCATGGGCCATACATACGAGGCTTTAATGTTTAGAAGAGAATAACCATTAGTAGGAGTTTCATGGCGATCCACCTTGTTTTGTTTGGCAGATACGATCCACCCGGGTGTAACCGTCAATCCTCGATAGGGGAAATTGAAACTCAACTGCGCACGGAGTGGAGGAATCCGAGGGAGTGCTTGCTGTGTCGTAGTCAATTCTGCATTTACAAGTCCGATGCCCAAATTTGCCCAAACGGAGGTGCCGAGTCGAGCGCTCGCCTTGGCATCGAATCCGACAAACCGCGCGTCACCTTGAAGAAAATTAGCAACACGCAACTTGTTCTTGATTTGGTTGGTTTGGGACGGGAACACAAAGTTGTCGATGTCGTAGATATAGAAGTTGAAATCGCCACGAAGTCGGGTTGCCTGGTGCCGAAGGCTCACATCGAGTCCTAGGGTGGATTCAGTGTCCAGGTTGGGATTGCCAACCTCGAAGGTGAGGTTGCCAACGTGCGGACCAAAATTGTAGAGCTCCTCTAGCGCCGGGGCTCGGTATGAACGGGTCAGGTTGACGACGAAGGCACCGGTTTCGCCAAGGTCAGTCTGGAAACCCACTGAACCTGACGCGGTGGTGAAGTCACGGTTACGCACGGCCGGTGCCTCAAGGTGGTCGTCGTCATGGTCGTCGTGGCTGGCCTGACGCGCCGCAACCGAGTAGGCGTTGCGTTCGATACGCCCGCCAAGTTGAAAGCGGTATCGACCAAAACTTAACTCCTCATAAGCAAAGGCGGCGAGCGACACTTGATCGGTCGCAGGCGCCAGCGCTTCCTCTCCCTTGGCAACGTAATCACGAAATTGAGCCCAGACGCCGAACTTCCCCGCGACTCTATTGGTCTGTCGTTGATCCATTTCTATCCGCGCGATATAGCTCCGATTGTTGAACGTTGTCCCAATGGTTTCAACGCCCTTATGGTCAACGTCGAGTTCATCATGCTGCCAGTCGACGACTTTGGTTACCATGCGGAGCGAGTTTACGAAACGATTGTTTAGATCGCGCATTCCAACTTCGATGTTACCCACCCGTCGTGTTGAGCCGACGTCGATGGTGCCCTCCTCTTCATGGTCCTCTCCGTGGTCATCTTCGTCATGGTCGCCATGTCCATGGAAGTCCTCGGCGAATGGAACGCCATAGCGGCCATCCTCAATAGTTACCCCACTGCTCACAAACAGATGCTCGCCAAAGTAGCCGACACCAGCTCGACCGTTTGACAGACGGGTCGCCGAATTCTTGATCTTGCCGGCCGGCGTGTTGTAATCATCGGTTCTCCGTGTGCCACCGCCGGCCCACATCATGAGCGGTCCCTGGGCATGTTGCATGCTGCCATTGGTTCCCGCCTGCCGGTTGGCGCTTCCCCCATCAACACTGAGTTGCCCGCGCGTTCCCTCGGTCAGCGTATTACGGTAGCTTTCGTGCGGTGTGATGGTGTTGATGACACCACCTACTGCGTTGGACCCATAAAGTAGAGTTGCCGGTCCTCGCACAATTTCGATGCGTTCGAGCCCATTCGGGTCAACTGACGTACCGTGGTCCGCGGATTGACTGGCCAAGTCGCCGGTGCGGACTCCGTCTTCCATCACGAGTACCCGGTCACCATCAAAGCCGCGAATGATCGGGCGACTTGAACCCGGACCGAAGCTCCGCTTCCAGACCCCCGGCTCATTTTCGAGTGCCTCTCCAAGGGACCCCTGGGCATCAGTGACAAGATCGAACGCGTCAAGTGTACTGATGGCATTGAACGCTTCATAGGTTGTGGCGGAATCCGCTACCGTACCCGTGACGGTCACTTCCTCGTGCACGGGCGAAAGTGCCAGTTCAAACTCGACGGTCGTCGTTTCCCCTGCAAGGATTGTGATTGCTTGGCGACTGGCAGTGAGGTGCTCGCGTTGTGCCAAGATTTCATAAGTGCCAACGGGCACGTCCTCAACAACGAACATGCCCTCTGCGTTGGTCAACACCGTCTGGCCGGGTCCAATCACCAACACCAATGCTCCGGCGATGGCATCGCCGTTCTCGGTCAGCGTAACGCTGCCGCGGACAGTGCCAGTGCTCTGGGCCCATGCCGGCGTCCAGGCAAGACACACTAGGACCCCACTTACGAGTAGTGTGCTTCGGACGATTCGAAAACAATTCCACATGTGTTGCTTTCCCGAAACTCAAGTTACCTCTGTGCCGGACGGCGCTCACCTTTCAGTCGGCCAGGCAGTCAAATCACAGGAGAGGCCGACTTCTAAGCGAACAACTAAAACGACTAAAGGTGGTGGAAAAACTAGGCGGGTGGGCCGCGAGCAGGATCGTTCTGGCCGTAATGGGAAGTGATTGTATCGGTCGAGTGAACCAGTATGGGCGATTCAGTCCAGTCTGCTGGACTGAGCAGGGGAGTCGCGGTCAGGGAATTGACAGCCTGATGCCGCAGTTGGCAAATCGCACAATCTTGGTCTGACCCATGATCTGGGTGCAAGGGGCCAGCAATGGAGGCCACGGCGACCACCGCAACCACCAAAACGACAGTGAGGCTACGAAAAACACGGCCGTACGGAAGCATTGTCTCTCAGAAAAAGCCCTAAGTGGATCGAGGATATTAGGAAATCCGATTCTTTGTCAAGTAAACGAAGCTTCTCCTTGACAGCGTCGCGCCTCTCACCAGATCATCGCCGCATATATTAATTATTTGCGCACTGTTATCTTTTTAATCGTTATGAATGACCGTGAACTCGGCTTGGGTCGGCGGATTACCCGCCGTGATTTCGTGCAGGGTGTTGCGGTGCCGGTCGGAGGGTCCCTTGTGCTTCCTCGCTGGACCGAAGCGCTGGGCGAAGATATCAACGCCGACGCACCGTCCACAGAAAATTACCCACCTTTACGCACCGGGATGCGTGGAAGTCACGCTGGCTCGTTCGAAATCGGCCATCAGCTCCGTGATCAACGGGGCTGGGATTTCTCGGATGCCGTTGACACGGGAGAGCGCTACGACTTGGTCATTGTTGGTGGAGGCATCAGCGGGCTCGCTGCAGCGCATTTCTTTATCAAGTACGTTGGTCGCGACTCGCGAGTGCTAGTTCTCGACAACCATGATGATTTTGGCGGCCACGCGAAGCGAAACGAATTTCACCATAAGGGGCGAACCCTGGTGCTTAACGGTGGAACGCTGAACATTGAATCACCCGAGCGCTACAATCAGCCATCACAGCAGCTCCTCCAGGACATTGGTATTGACCTCGGTCGGTTCCTCTCGGACAACGCAGATTCACGACAGATGTACCGGCGGATGGGTCTTGGCTCCGCTTATTTTTTTGATCGTGAGACGTGGGGAGTAGACCGGCTTGTGAAGAATGACCGTGGTGGTTTCACGGAGGCGTTTGTTGCCAAGACGCCACTCTCTCCGGCCGCACAGCAAGATTTGCTGAGGTTGAATGGGTCAGATCAGCGCGACTATTTTTCTGGCCTGACCTCGGCCGAAAAGAAGGTACGACTAGCCAAGATGAGCTATGCCGACTTTCTGCAAGACCTTGCCAAGGTTGACCCGCAAGTGCTGTGGTTCTACCAAGGAACAGGTGCAGGTAGTTTCGTCACGGGGATTGACACACTACCCGCGCTATTTGCTTGGGAGATGGGTCAGCCTGGGTTTGGTGGCTTAGGTCTCGAACCAACACCAGACGGTATGCTGGCCGACCTTCCCGGTGGACACCACGGACGGCAGAGGCCGGGCGCTGGTTCCGTCCATTTCCCCGACGGTAACGCCACTGTTACCCGCCTGATGGTTCGATGGTTACTCCCAGATGCCGTGCCGGGTTCAACCCAGGAAGACGTCGCCACAGCTCACGTGGACTATGGCCTACTGGATCGTCTAGGGCAGACTGCACGAATTCGGCTCGATAGCACTGTCGTTCGTGCGAGACACACCGGGGCCAGTGGTAGCGATGCAGTGGAAGTGAGCTATGTGCGCGACGGTCGGACCCACCACGTCCGGGGTCGTCACGCGGTAATGGCCTGCTGGAACCGCATGATTCCGTATCTGGTTCCCGAACTGCCGGCCACCCAGAAGGAAGCCCTGCGGTTCGGTGTCAAGGCGCCACTCGTCTACACAAGTGTCGCGATACGCAACTGGAAGGCGTTTGCGAAGCTAAGCGTGAGCCGCGTCAGCGCGCCGACGATGTACCACGCTCGCGTGAGGCTTGACGAGGCAGTTAGCCTGGGCGACCTGCGACACGCGGAGAATCCCGAGGAACCGATCGTGCTGAGTCTTACGCGCTACCCGGTTACCCCTGGTCCACCCCGGAAGGTGCAGTATCGCTTAGGCCGCGAAGACCTTCTCTCGACCTCGTTTGAGACGTACGAACGGAAGATCCGCGACCAACTCGGGCGCGTGCTCGGTGACGGTGGGTTCGACCCCGCACGCGATATCATTGCTATTAGCGTCAACCGTTGGCCACACGGTTACTCCTATACTTACAACAGTCTGACCGATCCGCTGGAATGGGTGTTCACGGCGAGCGATGAGCGTCCGTGTGTCAAAGCTCGCCAGCCGTTTGGCTCAATTGCCATTGCCAACGCCGACGCTGCCGCGAGTCCGCATACGGACGCCGCGATTCTCGAAGCGCACCGTGCCATACAGGAGATCATCCACCGCCGAGCCATGCCGGCGCTCGGTTAGTTAACGAAAGGGTTGTCGAAGCTACCGAAACCGAGTGAGTGAAACGTCGATTGCACGCTCGCGGCGTTCACTTCGCTGCCACTGCACCAAGATCGGACTCTGGAACGGCCCCTCGGCGAGTGTGCCGAGACCGGGCTGATCCTCATCGGAAACCAGTAGACAGACCGAGCGTTTCATGCGCAGAAAGCGCCGCGCAGGAGCACCGATAAAACGGGCGAGGATTTTTTCTACCACCGATTCGTTCAGCCCAAGGGCGTCAACGAGTTCGTTGAACACGCGAACCATGTCGTACTTGGCATAGCCGATCGTTTTGTTTGGGATGGCGCGTGGATCAGCTAGGAGGTGGCGACTTTTTTCAGCCATGAATCGCAGGGGATTTCGAAGCACTTCCGCTAGGTCGTGTTGCATTAGCAAGGTTTCGTATTCGTTGACGGTGAGGCCAGCTTGGTGCTCACCTGGTGCCAAGGTGATGTGGATGCGGCCTTTGTCTACACCGTGCTGGTTGATAAGTTCTCGACAGCGGTCATACAAGCCGAGGCGCGGGTCCTTCAGGTTCACCGAATCTACTGGATGCCCGGAGATTGGTACTGTCACGCGCACGGTCGCAACTGGTTCTTCTGAGTTATAGCCAAGAATGCTGGTTACACGCTGCCTAGGTTGCCCATTGCTGATGCCATCAAGATCAATGAAATAGACGGGCTCGCCACGCCGCCGGCGATACGTGACACAACTACGAAGGCCAGCGCTGATAAACGCTAGGTGTGAGTCGGCGTTGCGCGGCTCGACCCGCCGCTGCGCTTCAGACAACTCCTCACGGAGGTGGAGTTCGTCATGTTGATAGCCGCCTCCTTCAGGGAACAAGGCTTGGAAGAAATTGAGATATGGCGCAACTCCGTCGCGTTTTCTGTTTAAACGCATTGCCAGGCCTTGGTCAAGGTAGCCCGCCGTCGTGTGGAACGAATAGTAGAGTGCGCGTGGGAAATGTTCGAGGAGGTCGCCGTGAGCCGAAGCTGCGCGCGCACGGACATCCACGACGTCGGTGCGAGTGCGAGGGCTGACTGACAGAGTAACTTGGGCCGGCGTGCTCATTACCGTAATATGGCCTAGTCCAGAGCTAAGTCTAACCGGCTTTGTGCGAAACGTCACCCTATGAGTTTTCTCTAGTCAAGCGTAATCAGTCATTTACCACTGTGCTAGATTGTGCTGGTTGGTTTAACGCGAGGGTTACGAGATGTTAGCCGGTGCCGCTCTGTCATGAAGTGCAACATGGTCCGATATGCTTTACTTTTGATCTGTTGTTTACCTATTAGTTGCGGTGAATCACTTGACACTGTCGGTGACGCTGAGCTTGGTTCGACGACAGTACAATCTGGGGTGAAGACGCCCGAGGGTGGTGCAGACTTAGTCATTGATTCGGCCACGATTGAGAATTCTGTCTTAAGCGTTGTTGGCGGCGGCACCTTGCCCAACGGTGCTTTGATCTCCTATGAGGTGAAGCACGATGGGTTCGATAACGGTGATTACGATGGCTACGAGACCGGACAAAACGAATTTGATCATGGGGCTTTCACATTTGAGATGTCGGTCAACGATTGGCCAACGGGTCACGCACTGATTCGGTTAAGCTTTGAGATGCGACCGAGTGGTGCTTCACAACCTTCGGCTGTCCTGGAAGCCTACGGCGAGAACGGTGAGAAACTCGTTGGTCCCAAAGTTGAGGAATTCGGAGGCCGGAAAACGATCACGGTCTCAGGTGAAGCAGAGATTTCCTGACCAGCCACCCCGTTTTGCCTGCCTTCTGGTGGTCTGGTCTTCAATTCAAGGGTCCTCAGTGGAGTGAGGAGCATGCCCGACGCTATTCTCGCGCTTGATCAAGGCACGACCGGAAGTACAGCACTCGTCTTTTTTCACGACGGCTTCATCGTGAGTCGTGCCTACTCTGAGTTCACACAGTCCTATCCTGAGCCGGGTTGGGTCGAACACGACCCTGAAGAGATATGGCGTGTTAGTCGGCGTGTGATGTCCGAAGCTTTGGCGGAGGCGAGCGTGCAGCCGAACGAGCTTAAGGGGATTGGTATTACAAATCAACGTGAGACGACGGTCGTCTGGGAGCGACAAACCGGCAACCCAATTCATCCAGCAATCGTGTGGCAAAGCCGTCAAACTGCTGGGATCTGCGAAGAACTAATTCAAGATGGCTTTTCCAAGACTGTCCGCGATCGGACGGGTCTGGTTATTGACGCTTACTTTTCGGGTACGAAAGTTAAGTGGATCCTTGATCGATACCCAGAGGCACGTGCGAAGGCACGCGATGGCGAATTACTGTTTGGCACCATCGACACGTGGTTATTGTGGAAGTTGACCGGTGGTGCTTGGGCTACTGACCCGACCAATGCGTCGCGGACCCTTCTCTACAATATCCACGATCGGCAGTGGGACCCGACTCTGCTGGAGATGCTAGATGTTCCCGCAGCAATGTTGCCACCGGTGAAGCCCAGTAGTGGCATGTTTGGTGAGACCTGCCAGCACGATGGAATTCCTGCCGGTGTGCCGATTGCCGGCATTGCGGGCGACCAGCAGGCGGCTCTCTATGGTCAAGGGTGTTGGGAGCCGGGGATGGCGAAGAACACTTACGGGACCGGCTGCTTCGTGGTTATGAACATGGGGTCGCAGCGGCCGCCGGTTCGTGACGGGCTGTTGACAACACTTTGCTGTGACTCCATGGGGCAGACGATGTATGCCCTAGAAGGATCAATCTTTGTAGCTGGTGCAGCAATCCAATGGCTGCGTGACGAACTTGGCTTAATCGAATCAGCGGCTGACACTGAGTCGATTGCGACCAGTTTAACTGACACCCATGGTGTCACGGTCGTACCCGCCTTCACCGGGCTGGGCGCGCCTCACTGGGACATGAACGCACGTGGTGCGATTGTTGGTCTGACCAGAGGCGTGAACCGTAAACACATCATACGGGCCACCCTAGAGAGCCTGGCATATCAGACGCGCGATGTTGTCGACGCAATGGCTGATTCAGGAGCAACGATTCAGGAGCTACGGGTCGATGGTGGAGCTGCAGCGAATAATTTCTTGATGCAATTTCAGACGGATATGTTGGGCGTTCCAGTAAACAGGCCGACGGTGCTTGAAACCACCGCATCTGGTGCGGCATTTCTGGCTGGCCTCGGCGTTGGCTTCTGGGACAGCCCCGAGGCTCTGCGTGGTGTGAGACGTCGCGATCGAATGTTCCAACCAGCTATGGTCGCCCATGAACGAGACAAGCTGTATGCGACTTGGACACAAGCTGTCGCCCACGTGCGTGCGGCCGGCGACAAAACCTCCGGGTGACTTCCTTTACCAAACTGTGTTCTGCACCTCTAGTTGTCAACCTCTTTCAGACCCTCGACCAGGCTTGACCGTCACGGGATGTTGCGAAGAACCGCTTCAGCACACGCGTGGGTGCCGGAGACGTGATCGGCGTTAGCCCGACGATTAGTGCGAGACTCAGCGCCATCCCGGGGACGATAGGGTGGACGGTGACGGCCCAAGGGACCTCAGCGAGGGTGAGGCCAGTCCACACGGTGGTGATCGTTAAACCACCGATCGCTGAAGCGGCTGCGGCCGCGGGCGTCGTGCGCGGGGAGGTCAATCCGAAAAGCAATGGGAAGAAAAAAGTGGCCCCGACCATGGCGACCGCATACGAAACAATAGCCAGAATTAGCGCTGGAGTGTTGAGCGCGGCGGCGAGTGAGACGACGCCGATTACGATGATGGTTAACCGCGACACGCGCAGATAGTAAGCTTCGTCTCGGACGATGCCGCGTGGCTCGTGAATCGATTTTCGCAGAAAGTCACGTGCAACAGCGGCTCCCGAGAGTAGTAGCAGCGAGTCGGTAGTTGACATGGCGGCGCTGGCGATGCCGGTTAATGCGACTGCCGATGCGAGCGGGCCAAGAACACTCGCTGAGAGTGCAGGAAACGCTTGATCGGGAATATCGATCTGGTCCCAAACTAGGATTCGCGCTGCACCGCCAAGATAAAGGTTGCCGTAGAGTATGAAAATGCAGACGAGTAGGCACGTGGTCGGCAGGGCGTAACGAGCGGCCTTTGAATCCCGTGCCACGAAAACTTTGGTTAGCAACTCCAAACGGGTGGCGTAGGCGACGAACCAGACGAGCCACCAGGACAGCAGGTAACCCCAGCTCCACGACGTACCCGTGACCGAAGTCCATCCGGGAGCAACGTGTTCGACGTTCTGCATTACCGTTGTGAACCCGCCTACTGCGTTGTACACGGCCGGCATCATGATGATGAGACCGACCCACATGAACATGAACTGCAGGATGTTTGTCCAGATGATGGCCAGCATTCCGCCGAGAGCCACATAGAAGATGAACAGTGCCGTGCCGATCACCATCGACCACTCCAGCCGGAGGCCGAGTAGGCCCTCGAGGATCAACCCCATGCCAAGGATTTGTGCGATGAGGTATACGATGCTGGAAGCCGCAATGACGAACGCGCTGAACGCTCGGAGCGAATGGCTGTCAAACCGTTCGCCCATGTAGTCGGGCAGCGTGCACGCGCCGATCTCGCGAAGCTTTCTAGCAAAGAAGAGAAGGATGACAAGAAAGCCCAAGGCGAAGCTCATCAAGGGCAAGATTGCGACACCTCCGAACGCTCCGGCGAAAGCTACACCACTCAGTATGGAGCCGCCATGCATGATGGCTGCCATCATGCCGAGCGTCATGATGGTCGTGCCGAACCGACGTCCTGCAACCCACAGGTCAGCCTCGTTCTTCTGTTGCTGACCTGACACAATACCGATCGCGACGATAGCCACAAGGTAGGCCCCGAAAATGAGTAGGCCGATAGCAGACGGAGTCATATGCTACTCACGCCGCCCTGACTTAATCTGCCAGCAGATGTAATACTGCCAGACGATGATGGCTAGGGGGATAGCAATGAGAACGATAAGACTTGACCAGGGGAGACCAAACATGTTCGTAAGGATACTGAATTCTCGAACCGGGTGTCCTCAAACCGGGCTAAAGATATAGGGAGGCGTTGTTAGCAATTTGGCTCTCGTCCTGTTCGACTGAGAGTCGTAAGTCTAAATCTTTCCTCTATCGAGTATGATCCGCATGTTTTCTGCTGAAAGGAGCATTCAAGTGTGCACAGTATGTCGCCTTGTGACAGCGGTCCTTTTGGCCGCGACGCTTGCGGCTTGTAGCCCGCCCCAGGAGCCCGAGTCAACACCGAAACCCGAACCGCTTACCGGCCTAGTCGACGGCCTTGCTTCGGGATCGGTGAAAGTCGTCGACCTTACGCAACCTCTTAATGCGGCAACTCCCATTATCCAGCTTCCACCACCGTTTGCGAATACGCCAGGGTTTACGCCGCATCTGATTTCTAACTTCGATGCCGATGGACCAGGTTGGTATTGGAACTGGATGGAAGTCGGGGAGCATGTTGGCACCCATTTCGATGCGCCGTGTCACTGGGTTTCCGGGCGTGATCTACCCTGTGTGGACGCGCTTAATGCCGACGAATTTATTGGACCTGCTGTTGTGATCGACGTTACTGCTGCAGTCTCGGACAATCCTGACTTTGTGGCGACCCAAGAGACGATCGAAAGTTGGGAAGCCGAGAACGGCCGAATTCCAGAGAGAGCATGGGTAATTCTCAAAACCGGATGGGGTTCGCGTGCCAGTGATAGCGAACTGTTTTTCAACGCGGATGACTCCGGTATGGCGCACTATCCTGGCTTCGGACTTGAATCGGCAACGTTCCTCACGACCCAACGCAACATCCTCGGCGTTGGCACGGAAGCTGTCGGCACAGACGCGGCGGTGGGTGCGATCGCCGATCCAGCGTTTCCAAATCACTTTACAATGCACGGGGCTGGCAAGTACGGATTGACCCAACTCGCCAACGTGGACCAACTTCCAGCCACAGGTGCTGTGATCATCGCGACGCCGCTCAAGATCGATCGTGGTTCTGGCAGTCCAGTACGTGCCATCGCACTGGTTCCGGCATCATAAGAACTGGTTCCACGTGTGAGGCGGTTGAAAAGTGGTTAACAACTTTTTTAGGGTCAATATTCGGGTTCATTGGGCCGATACCGACGCCGCTGGAGTGGTGTGGTTTGGCAACTTTCTTCGGTTTTTCGAGGAAGCGGAGGACGAGCTGTTTCGAGCGCTTGGCAGAACCCGTATGGAACTCATGAAAGATTTCGGCATTCTCATGCCTCGTGTCGATGCTTCATGCAAGTTTCGCGCACCGGCACGCGCTGAAGAGGTGCTCGAAATTGGGATTGCTATTGAATCGATCACTATGCGTCGGATTTCATATCGGTTCGAGGCACGAAAAGTCGACTCCCGCAAGCTGATTTGCGAAGGGTCTTATCGGGTTGCTTGCATCCGGCAAAGGACCTTTAGAGGCATCGAGTTTCCGGCTAAGCTCCGCGGGCTGCTTAAGCGGATGGACGGATTGGTTACCGCACAGCGCCAGGAGACAAGCGACCGTTGATAATCGGCACAGACCTGGGAAGTTCTCGCTGGAGTTTCTAGGAACAACCGCTTAAATGTCTAAGAAATTCTCTATAGAAGAGCATGCAAACAGTGACACAATTGGCATAACCGCCGTACGGCAGCGAAACGAGCGGTGTTTCAGCGGTTGTCTAGGGGCCGAGTTCCTCTGATCGACGGGAGAGTCCATGATGCAAGCGTGGGGCGTGACCCTACTCCGGTTAACTGTTGGAGTGGTCTTTGTCGCACACGGAGTGCCGAAGTTGTTTGGGCCGATGTGGGGCGGCACTAGTCCGGAGGACACCGTTGCCTTATTCGCCTTGGTAGGTTTGCAGCCAGCGCCCTTGCTTGCCGTTACGGTAGGAATTGTTGAACTGGGTGGTGGCATAGCGCTTTTTTTTGGTGCCTTCACGCGCCTAATGAGCGCGCTCCTGACGATCATTATGGCTGTAGCGATTTGGAAAGTGCACTGGCCGCATGGCTTCTTCCTGAATTGGTCTCTCGAACCGGGTGTCGGACACGGCTTCGAGTATGCGCTCGTCTTACTCGTTGCTTTGTTTTGCTTAATGCTGACCGGACCTGGCGTGTTGTCGTTCGACGGGTACGCTGGCAAGTCGGCGAAGTCCGCCAAAGGGCGATAACGTCGGGATAAGGTGTAGCGCGCCCTCAACACTCTCCTACCTTTTTCCGGATCTTCCACCATGCAATTAACGGGTCGATCAGCTTTAGTGACCGGCGGTAAGAGAATTGGTGCAGTAGTCGCCCAGGCGCTGGCGGCACGTGGAGCGGACGTAGCGCTTTCATTCAACCGCTCTCGTCACGAGGCCGAACAGGCCGCAGAAGCGATTCGCGCGCATGGCCAGCAAGCCTTCATCGCACCGGCGGATTTGTCGCAAGCCTCTGCATGCGGTGAAATTGTGCAGGCCACTACTGAGGCTTTGGGTCGACTCGACATACTGGTACACATGGCCTCGGTCTACGCTCAAACACCGTTTGACCAGCTAACTGTTGACGACTGGGATCGATCACTCGCGGTGGATCTCCGTGCAGCCTTTCTCTGTGCGCGTGCGGCTGTACCGCATATGCGCACCGCTGGAGGTGGGCGTATCGTTATGTTCTCGGATTGGACAGCCAAGAGTGGCCGACCAACCTACACGGGCTATCTGCCGTATTACGTCGCTAAAGCTGGCTCAGTCGCGCTGGCCGAAGCGTTAGCGTTCGAATTGGCACCCGACCAAATTCTTGTTAACTCAATCGCTCCTGGACCCATCCGTGCACCGGCACAACTGGGAAAGGCAGTCCAAGAGGAGGTCATCCGCGCGACGCCGCTCAGCCGATGGGGCGGCGATGAGGAGATTGCAAAAACTGTTCTTTGGCTTATCGAAAGTGATTTCGTAACGGGTGAGACAATTCGGGTAGACGGTGGGCGCCACCTGCGTTGAGTCTGGGTTCAGGCTCACACGTTAAGCAGAGCTTTCATTGAGGCGAGTGCGCCCGTCAATTCGTCGCGGTTCTTCCCAAAGGCCAGCCGGATATACCCCTCACCGTGCGTGCCGAAATCGGCGCCGGGCACACAACCGATACGACCTTCCTTAATCAGGTACTCGACCAATGCCCACGAGAGTGATTCCGGACTTCCCGTGTTGCCCGGTGGGCGCCAAGCCGGATCGATCCGGAGGAACGCATAGAACGCCCCCTTGGGAGGTTCGCCGCTGAGTACCCCGGAGCCTAATTCGCGGATGCCCTCGTAGAACAGGTCGCGCCGTGCCTGCAACTCGACCCGATAAGCCTCCACTTGATTTTTTGCGTCCTCTAAGCCACCGACGCCACCCCATTGCACAACTGTGCCAGTGTTGCTACACGTATAGTAAAGAACTTTCTTAATACGGTCGGCAATGACTGGATCCTTTATCGCGAAATAACCCAGACGGAGGCCGGTCATCGCGTACGATTTGCTAAACGTGTAAACAGAGATCGTTCGGTTGTACATGCCCGGCAGGGACGCTATGCTCACATGACGTTCGCCGTCGAAGACGATGTCTTCGTATGCCTCGTCGGAGATTACCCACAGATCGTGCTCTTGTGCGATCGCCGCGATCCGCTCAATATCTGCCTGGGTGAGGAGGCCGCCGGTTGGGTTCTGGGGTGAATTCAGCAGGATTGCCCGCGTCTTTTGTGTCACCTTCGATTCCAACTCGTCTAGGTCTGGCCGCCAGCGACGCGATTCATACAACGGGCAGTCGATGGGTACACCTTGAGCTGATTGGATGGTACCGCGTGTCGCTGGCCACATTGGGTCGGCACAGAGCACTTCGTCGCCTGGTTCCAGTAAACCGTGGAAAATCACGTAGAGACCATGGATACCGCCGTTGGTGACCATGACGTCGCCAACCGATTCAATCGGAATCTTGTTTTGGTTTTGAAGCTTGTCAACAATGAGTTCACGGAGGCGGGGAATGCCAACCGTCTGAACATAGTGCGTACGATTCTCAGCGATGGCTCGACTCATTCCAGCTTTAACAGCGTCCGGAGCGTCAAAGCCGACGTCACCTTGATCGAGACGATAGGGGTTTTCGATACCGAACATCATGTCGCGAATCCGCATAATGCCCGAGAACGGAATGGAGTCGAGGCGCTCACCCATTCGCTCAGAGTGGCACATAGTGCTAGGTCTTGGCAAACCCCCGATGTTTAAGGTTCTTGTTGTTTTCCACAGCCGCACAGTCGTGGCGGCAGCGGCGATCGGTTATCCTTGCGGTCTCGAAACGCTCGCTGAGCTTTATTGGGAGACCCCGCTGTTCAACCGATGAGCACCGATCCGATTTCTATACTGAGCGCAGTACCGGCGATTGCGCTAGGGCATTATCCGACTCCAGTGGAGGAACTGAACGGCCTACGTGCCGCACTGGGCGGTGGGCCCCGGCTTATCGTCAAACGCGACGATTCCATCGGATTTGCTTTCGGTGGTAACAAGGTCAGAAAACTTGAGTTGGTGTGTGCACGGGCACTGAATGAGGGTGCCGATACCCTCATCACGGCCGGTGGTGTGCAGTCGAACCACGCACGGGTGACAGCGGCGGTCGCGGCTCGTCATGGCCTACGTTGTCTGCTCGTGGCGAACGGTGTGCCACCGGATAAGCCAACGGCAAATGCGTTACTCGACGAGCTATTGGGTGCTGAGGTTCATTACGTTAAGTCTCGTGAAGACCGGTCGCCCACGATGGCGTCGGCAGCGGCACGCTTGGTTGCGGCGGGACGGCGTCCCTATGTGATTCCCGTCGGTGCCTCAACTCCACTAGGAGCACTGGGATATGTTCGTGCAGTGGGCGAGTTGGCTGGTCAGGTGACGCCTCCCGACGTAATCGTCCACGCCAGTTCGTCCGGTGGAACCCAGGCTGGTCTTGTGGCTGGGTGCCGCCTTTACACGCAACGCACCCAAGTCATCGGTGTCAGTGCTGACGATTCAGCTGAATCATTACTCCAGACGATAGCGACACTGATTAGAGGGATCGAGACGATCCTTCAACTCGCACCGGGCTCACTGTCTAATGGCCCATCTGTGGAGGTAGAGGACGGGTTTTGTGGTGATGGCTATGGAATTCCCACCGAGCTGTCACGCGAAGCGCTCGATCTACTAGCCCGACGAGACGCTATTTTTCTTGACCCTACTTATACGGCTAAGGCAATGGCAGCACTTATCGCTTACATACGAGAAAGCCGGTTTCGGGATGATCAAACGGTGCTTTTTTGGCATACCGGTGGCCAGGTGAATCTGTTTGCCTAATGCGAATTTTGATACATTGGCTCTATCGTTCCTCCAGTTGGTCTCGCTTCAGCGTTGGGTTGATTAAATCTAAGGGCAACGGACGGGTGAAAACTCTATTGACGGGAGTCGTCGTCGCTGGGTTTGCGGCGACCGTGTTTACACAGTCATTAACGCTGGATGAGTTGCTATTCCGAGCGAGTCAGTCCGTCGTCGCTTATGAACGAGTGTTTTCGAATGCCGTTGCCGAAGAGCAATACGTACAGCGGATTCTTCGATTTAATGGAACATTACGCCGCCAGCGGGATTTACGGTCCGACATGCTACTCGTGCAGCTACCGGGGGCCGTTTCGTGGTTCGGATTCCGTGACGTTTTCGAAGTCGACGGGAAGCCAGTACGTGATCGTGACGAACGCTTACAGAAGCTGTTCCTTGGCGAGGCACGGCCAGCTGTGGAGCAAGCCACTACACTTACGCGGGAAAGCGCTCGCTATAACATCGGTGAAGTCGTTCGCACGGTGAATTTACCGACAATGGCGTTAACGTTCCTTCACCCGCTCAACCAGCACCGGTTTGACTTCAAGCGTGTGGATGAGGAGGTGATTGCTGGGCGGCCCGTCTGGGTCGTGCAGTACAGTGAACAAGCGCAACCGACATTTGTCCAGATTCCTGCAGGCGATATGTTCGCCCGCGGTAGATTTTGGCTCGATGTTGAAACGGGGGACACTTTACGTAGCGAGTTGGTTCTCGGCACGTCCCACAGTGAGCTCCTGACGACGATCGTCGTCGATTATCGCCAGCACGAAGCATTCCGGTCTTGGGTACCGCATTCGATGCGTGAAATTTATGAGCGACCACTTGAGTCCAGGGCCGAGTCGATCGAGGCGACGGCCATTTATTCAAACTTTAGGCAATTCGGTGTGGAGACCAAGGAATCGGTGAGGGTGCCAAGATGACGTTGGTCGCCAAGCTGATTGGTAATGGCACTGTATGTTCCGGCGAGGGGTGATGATAGTGGTCCTTGGGCTGACTATGGGTTCTGCGGTAGCGGGTGGATGGGAATTACCAGACTCGGCTGGTGATTCTCCAGCTCCAGTTGTCAGGGGTGGAGACAAAGCGGCCGACCGGCCGTATTTGCTAGAGCGGGTCGGTGAAGCGGCAGTTGTTCAGCTTTATGCCGACGGGTTCGAGAGCCTGCCCCTCGACCAGCGCATCCTGGTCTATCACCTCTACCGGGCCGCACTCGCTGGTCGTGACATCTTTTTCGATCAACGGTACGTGCACAACCTTGAGATGCGAGAAGTACTCGAGCAGATCCTGACTCATGCCGATGACGTGGACCCGGACACTCGCGCCAAGATCGAGCGCTACACCAAGCTCTTTTGGATTAACACCGGTCCCTACAACAATTTGACAGCTAGGAAGTTCGTTCTTACCTGCACCGGGGAGGCCTTTCTTGCCGCTGCTCAAGCAGCTGTCGATGGAGGCGCGAGATTTCCCACACGTCACGGCGAGACGCTGGACGTCATGCTGACGCGCATGTTGCCTCTTTTTCTTGATCCATCGGTTGATCCGAGCGTGACAACTAAAACACCAGGTCTGGAAGAAGACCTTCTAATGGCGAGCGCCAACAACCTCTACGTGGACGTCACAATGGACGACCTTGAGAGTTTCACGGAACAGTACGCCTTAAATTCACGTCTTGTAAAACTCGGGGACCACGTTGTTGAGGAGGTTTACAAGCTCGACGGAAAATACGGCGAACATATTTCTCGAATCATTAAGCACTTGGAAGCCGCGATTCCATATGCCACTGAGTCGATGGCCAAAGCACTCAAAGCCTTGATCCGGTTCTACCGTACTGGAGAAGACGCCGACCGCAAAGCCTATGACATCGCATGGGTCCAGGACGATGCCTCACCCATCGACACCATTAACGGGTTCATCGAGGTGTACATGGACGCCCGTGGCACGAAAGGGGCGTGGGAAGCGTTGGTCTACTACGTTAATCAGGAGAAAACTGCGGAGATCCAAGTTCTCGCTGATAATGCTCAATGGTTTGAAGATCGAATGCCATGGGACCCGAAGTATCGGAAGAAGGGTGTCCGTGGTATTACGGCCAACGCCATTGATGTCGTCATTGAAACCGGTGAATCAGGGCCGGTGACCCCGATTGGCATTAACTTGCCAAATGATCAGAGTGTTCGGGAGGAGCACGGGAGTAAATCAGTGTCACTCTCAAATGTAGTGGAAACCTATGAACACGCAACACCGTCAGGATTTCGCACGGAATTCTCCTGGACCCCCGCTGAGGCCACTCGCGCTGAACGCTGGAGCAGGACTGCTGGTGAACTCACCACAAATATGCATGAGGTGATTGGACACGCCTCGGGTAGGCTGGCAGATCACCTTAACGGGAATCCGCAAGCTGCGTTGAAGGAGCAGTATTCCGCACTTGAGGAGAGCCGAGCAGACTTAGTGGCGCTCTACTTTCTCCCTGATCCGCAGCTGGCCGAATTTGGACTTGTACCAGTAGAGCATCACAACGAAATCGTACTAGCAGGGTACGAAGGTTATGCGCGGAACGCTATCACACAGCTTCGGCGTGTCCGGAAAGGGACACAGCTCGAGGAGGATCACATGCGTAACCGCCAGATGATCGTCAGGTGGTTAATGGACAACACGACCGCTATCGAAGAACGTGTGCATAACAGCAAGACTTTTTACGTGATTACTGACGTGACTGTGTTCCAACAGGGGGTAGGTGAACTGCTCGCGGAAGTACAAAGGGTCAAATCTAAGGGTGATTACGAGGCGGCGAAATGGTTGTTTGAGACCTACGGGATCCATTTTGATGCAGACCTCCGTGATCAGGTCGTCGAACGCGTGGACGCGTTAAACCTTCCATCCTACTCGGGTTTTGTGCAACCAAAACTCGACGTAGAACGGGACGCTGACAACACAATTATCGATGTGACCATCTCCTATCCGCAGGACCTTATGACCCAGATGCTCGAGTACTCTGGAAATGCTGTCGGGATGGTGCGTCCTAGAGGTCTTCACTAATGAGTTTTTTGTCAAATCAACCCTTGCGCGCGTTTGTGGCTTGCGTCCTTTCTGCCGTGGTTCCTGTGATCGGTATGCCGATCGAGTCGGCGGCTCAGGATTCGTCGGTGGAAACTCTTGCTTTTCGCCAAGCCATGCTAGTGGCTGAAGATTCCCGCGCGACGGATCCAGTCAGTCTAGCGACGCTCCTGACCGGCATCGATAGTCCGAACGAAGAGATTCAGAAGATTGCAGTGCGCGCCCTTGGGCGGTTGGAGCGCTTCGATCTGAGTGGTCGGATCGCCAGACTACTCGAGGCCGGTCAGCCAGCCGTGCGGCGCGAGGCCATCAACGCCCTCGGCCAGAGCCTGCAGCGTGGCGGTGACCTTTCAGCTTACGTGTCAATGCTGCTAGCTCGGCTCCAAGAGGAGAAAGATCCTGAGGTGCAAGGTGTCGTCGCCGAGACGCTCGGGCGATTACCATATCTAGACTCTCAGACACTGCAGCGTGTGGAATTAATGCTGGGGTCTTTCGTAAGTTCTGTAGATCCCGCTGTTCGTCTCGGAGCCGTTGATGGTCTTGAAGCGATAGCTAGGTTGCGGGGTGATCAAACGCCGCTGGCGGATCAGACAATTGCGCAGCTCCGCGTAGTCTTGACTACTTCAGGCAGTGATGAGAATGCCTTACGGACTCGGCGGCTCGCGTTGGCAGCTTTTAATGCCAGCGGGTCAGTCGATGTAGGGACTATTTCTGCGGCGCTTGATGATAGTGACGCGCAGATGCGTCGACTAGCTACGCTGGCGCTGCTTGATGCTGACGACCTGCCTGAGAGGCAATTGCTGATTGAGAAGGCACTAACCGACAAGTCCGCGATGGTGCGGCTCGACGCTTTGGTTGCGTATGGCAAACACGGTCGGTTAAGGGGGTGTAATTCGCTCGTCGATGCTGTCGAGGATCAGAATTCACATGTTTCTCTCCGGGCGCTGGATCTACTTGGCGAAGGTTGTCCCACGGGTCCGTCACCAACGAGCTTTGTCGCGAGTATTGTTGGTGGGCTCAACACGGATGGTGATTGGCATCGGCCGGTACACGCCCTGGTCGCACTGGCTAGACTCGATCAGAACCGTGCAGCTGGTTTGCTGCCGCGATTCGTTGAGCATCCGGTCTGGCAGGTCAGGATGTATGGAGCGCGAGCTGCAACACAGTTAGGTCCCGCCAGTGGCGTGATACTTGCCGAGCTTGCTGACGATCCGAATGCTAATGTACGCGGGGCGGCACTACGCGGTCTTGTAGCACTGGAGGGGCACGCTGCTGACGACGTTCTGTTGCAGGCGCTGGCCAGCGATGACTATGGCCTATTACGCACGGTGGCTAACCTGCTCGAAGGAAGCCCAGATCGGCGCACGCCAACGATTTTACTTTCGACGTTGGCTAGGCTTACTGCGTCGGCTAGGGATACGTCGCGCGATGCACGAGTGGCAATTCTCCAGCGCCTTAAGGAATTAGGTTCGCGACGCAACGCCGGGGTGCTGCGACCGTACCTGGAGGACCCCGACCTCCGAGTAGCCGCTACGGCAGCCGAAGCGCTATCCGACTGGACCGGCCAGACGGTTTTAGCGAGGACATCCCGTTTACGGACTGGAACACCGCCATCACTTGAAGCCGCACTCGGTCTTATTGGTGCCCACGTCCGGATGGTGAACGGCGCTGAGTTTCAACTCACACTATTTCCCGAAGAAGCACCCGCGACGGTCGACCGATTTTCTCAGCTTGCACGGAAGGGTTACTACAACACGTTGACTTTTCACCGCGTGGTCCCGAACTTTGTGATCCAGGGCGGGAGTCCTGGCGCTAATGAATTCATGGGAGACGGTCCCTACATGCGTGACGAACTCGGCCTTCGTCCACATGTTCGTGGTGCAGTCGGAATCTCCACCCGCGGTCGTGATACCGGCGACGCCCAGATCTTCATTAATCTCGTGGACAACCCTCGACTTGATCACAACTTCACGGTGTTCGCGCAGGTCACCGCTGGCATGGACACGGTGGACGCCATCCTTGAAGGGGACGCAATCGATCGGATTGAGATTATTGAGCGTTAATTTCAACACTCGAAATCATTGTGCACCTCGAGTCGTCTCGCTCGTGTCGGCCGGAAGTAGTTGTAGCTCCTCATGCTATTAACCGGTTGTTTCATTAAAACCAGTTGTATGTATAAACGTAGTTGCTCGTTGAAGTTGGCGGATTTCGGTCGGTTGGGTGCCTAGGTACACATGTAGAATGACGGCCTGACGAAAATGGGAACACCTCACTTCGGTGTGTCGTATTGGATCGACCGGTTGCCCCGCCGCCGGCCATCCTACACTCGGTATCGTGGTCAGACCGACGTCGGCGTTGCGATTATCGGCGGTGGGATGGCAGGTTGTGCAACCGCATACGCCCTGTCGACGGCGGGTGTGCGCGTTTGTCTCTTTGAAGCAGATCGAATTGGTCAAGGTGCAGTCGGTTCGAGTACTGCACTCGTAATGCAGGAACCTGACGTCGATTTTCAAGATGTACTTGACGTGCACGGCCTTCGCGCAACCCGAACGATTTGGAGAATGACGCGCCGTGGTGCGCTGGATTTTGTGGCGGCTATCCGTCGACTCAAAATACCGTGCCAACCTGAGGCACAGGATTCGATCTATTTTGCGAATGACTCTGCGTCGGCGCAGCGACTGCGCTACGAACTGGGGTTGCGTAAAAAGGCTAAGTTGGAGGCTCGCTGGCTCACGGTCGAGCAACTACGGCGCGAGACAAATGTGGAGGCCGAAGGTGCTATTCGTGTCACGGGCAATGCACAGGTTGAGCCACTGCGTACCTGCTTAGGCTTTGCGGCTGCAGCGGTGAAACGAGGTGCCTCCATACACGAACGATCGCCCGTCGAGCGGATCAGAACCGGACGAGAACATGTTGAACTGCTGACCGCAGGCGGGACAGTTCGTGCTGATCGGCTCGTCATTGCGACCGGACACCCGGGGTCGTTGTTCAAACCATTAGCGCGGCATTTTCGTGTTGCGGAAACTTACGCTGTCGCGACCCTGCCGCTAGGTGCTCGGATTCGAGCCGGCCTTGGCCGGCGTCGGGCAATGCTGTGGGACACCGCTGATCCGTATCACTATCTACGCTGGACGAGGGATGGGCGGATCATCTTTGGCGGCGGTGATCGATCACAACCCCATCCAAGATCTCGTGCCAGAGTACTCGTGCAGCGTACAGGGCAACTTATGTATGAGCTGTCGGTGTTATATCCGGTAATCTCCGGTATTCAGCCTGAGTACGCGTGGTCAGGCCCCTCAGTGACCACAGCTGATGGACTGCCCTACATTGGCCCTCATCGGAACTATCCGCGACATTTGTTTGCGCTCGGTTTTGGCGGTAATGGGCTCGCGCAGGGATTCTTGGCGTCGCGTATCCTACTGCGGCACTACCTTGGTGAGCCCGCGAAGGGCGACGAGCTCTTTGGCTTCGCTCGGTGATCCGTCATAAGAGTCGTCGTGCTGGCTATTGAACCGCATCCTGACGACAACAAAAGAGGACTATTATCGCGAGGTCGTTGAGCACACGGAATGACCAGCGTGAGGTATAGTCGAAGGACTCGTATGATTTGGCGATTTTGTGTGCTGGTCCTGTATGTCTGGTGGTTTGCCCTGTCGCCGGTATATGCCCAGATGCAGGTTCGGCCAGTGGCCGGCCAGGAGGGCTACGTTGGCCTTGGCCTGCTTCTTCGCAAGCTCGAGACCGTTGGCACCTTCATGATGGCGACAGCGCACCCAGATGATGAGAATAACGCGTTGCTGGCCCTATTGAGTCACGGTGAGGGCATACGGACCTCTCTTGTATCGGCGACCCGCGGCGATGGTGGCCAGAATGAAATCGGTGCGGAGTTATTCGATGCATTAGCGGTTCTTCGGACTGAGGAACTCCTTGCTGCACACCGGTTCGATGGTGCCGAACAGTACTTCACGCGTGCGGTCGATTTCGGCTACTCCTTCAGTATCGATGAAACTTTCAACCGATGGGGTCGTGAAGAGATTCTCGGTGATTTTGTCAGGATGGTTCGTACTCTGCGACCGGATGTTATCACTGGGATGCAGGTCGCTGGACGGGGAGGCGGGCAACACCATCAAGCTTCAGCGGTGTTGGCGCGCGAAGCCTTTCATGCGGCGGCCGATCCGAAGCAGTTTCCTGAGCAAATAGTGGAAGGCCTTCGGCCGTGGCAGGCTAAGAAGTTCTACTTTAGCGACAGTTTCAGGTTTCAGAACGAACCGCCTGACACCGACCCGAGCGGCCTCGAGTCGATCAACTTAGAAAGTTATGACTCGTTGCTCGGACGCACGTACGCGGAGATCGGAAGTGAGGCGCGGAGCATGCACAAGTGTCAGGGGATGTCGCAACTTCTGAGACTGCCTGGCAACGCGCGAGCAAGGTATGTGTTAGCCGAAACGGCTAATGAAACACAGAATCTTATTGGTGGTGATGTACCGCTCTTTGGAGGAGTTAACACCAGCGTAAGCGGATTAACACAGTATGTAGTGGCCCAGACACCAAATGCTCTCAGGGTCGCCCTGACCAACATCGAGCGGCACGCGCGCGAAGCGAGACAGCAGTTTAAACAATCCGGCATCGACGCAACCCGGCAGTCTCTCGTGGACGGGCTGGTAGCCGTCAGGAACCTCCGAGGACGGTTAAAGAACTTGGGTATTAGCGACGGCGCGGTGTATGAAATTGATTTTCGTCTAGAAACGAAAGAGGCCCAGTTTGAGCGAGCAGTGATTCTTGCGCACGGTCTCCGGGTCGCAGCGGTGGCCGAGGACGGAGTCGTTGTTCCTGGTCAGCCGGTGCGCGTGTCAGCTGTGGCAGCCAATCGAGGCGAAGTTGACGTGGTTGTACACCACGTATCGTTCGCAGGGCTAGGCAGCAATACAGGTAGTTGCGTCGAAGAAGTCATACCCGCTGGCGATATGTATAAATGTGACTCATCTTTCACTATACCGGTCGATGCTGAGTTCACAACACCGTACTTTTCGCAATTGCCTGATGCCGCACGTTACAACTTTGAGGATACGGTTCCCTTCGGGGTACCGTTTGAGCCGACTCCGTTCCACGTGACGTTTACGATCGAGTTCTTGCGTGAACGAGTGGACGTGCGCGTCCCGGTTGAGTACCGCTACGAGAAAGAGATTTTCGGCGGCGAGAAGCGTATGGAGTTGAACGTGGTGTCGCGCTTGTCTGTTGAGATGTCACCTGAAATCGTCGTAGCTCCGATGCCGGCCGGAGAGGCGGTGCGGCGGGAGATTCAGGTTGTCGTCTCGAATCGGGGCCCGAGTTCAACCGAAGCGGTGGTCGAGCTTGAAATGCCGCCCGGGTGGCGGTCGGAGCCAGAGCGAGCCTCGATTACTTTCTCGCGCGAAGATGAAGAACGTACGGTCCGATTTTTTGTAGATCTACCATTTAATGTGCCGGCTGGTGATTATGTGATCAGGTCGAGAGTGAGCAGTGCTGGCGCGATCTTCGACCGGGGGTTTCAGGTCGTCGAATACCCGCACATCCAGCCACGACATTTAATGACGGCGGCCGAGACAAGTATCAAGGTGATTGATGTACGAGTGGCTTCAAGCCTACTGATTGGGTATGTCATGGGCGCCGGTGATCACATGCCGGTGGCGATCGAACAGCTGGGTGCCCGGGTGGAACGTCTGAGCGGAACAGATCTCGCGTGGGGCAACTTGACCCGCTACGACCTCATTATCACGGGTGTGCGTGCTTATGAGCTTGATGCCAATCTGCGTGCACATAACGACCGTCTAATGAACTACGTTGAGAACGGTGGGACGGTTATCGTGCAGTACAACAAAGTCGGCTTCAACGAGGCGCAGTTCGGGCCATACCCAGCTCGTGTCAGTCGGGACCGTATCACCGATGAACGGGCGCCGGTCGATGTGCTAGTACCGGATCATCCGTTGTTCAATGAGCCTAATGCCATCGATCCGACTGTCTGGGAAGGGTGGGTTCAAGAACGAGGGCTGTATTTTTTGGGCGAACGCGACCCCCAGTATATGGACCTAGTGGCGATGGAAGATCCCTTTGAATACAACCCTGGTGTGAAGAGGGGTGCGCTCGTTGAGGCTCGGGTCGGGCAAGGTCGTTGGCTCTATGTGGCGTTGAGCCTGTGGCGTCAGCTACCGGCTGGTACGGAGGGCGCCTATCGCCTGCTTGCAAACCTAATCAGCCTGCCGGACTCTCCATAGTCCAAGGGGTGGTCGTTACTGCAAGATCGCGGTGAGCGCTTGGCTAATTGTTGAAAAGTTGAATCTAAAGCCGAGTTTCAATGCGCGGGACGGTTGGACACGTTGCCCCCCCAACAGCAGTGCATCGGCCATTTCGCCAAGCATAAGCCGCAATGCGAATGCTGGTGCGGGTAGCAGGCTCGGTCGGTGGAGAGCACGGCCGAGTGCCTTCGAAAATTCAGAATTTGTCACGGGTTCAGGTGCCGTTGCATTAAAGATGCCTGTTACCTCTTCTGTCACAAGAGCCCACCGCACGAGGTCCACCCAGTCGGCATAATGAATCCACGACATATACTGCCGGCCGGAGCCAAGTTGTCCCCCGACGAACATCTTAAACGGCGGAAGCATCTTCTGTAGTGCACCGCCGGTTCGATCAAGGGCGATCCCAGTACGCAGGATCACCAGTCGCCCAATAATACCTTCCGCCTTGTGCGCTTCCGCTTCCCAATCGATACAGCACTTGGCCATAAAGTCATTACCGGGAGCGGAGTCCTCGATTAACTCCTCGTCACCTCGATTACTGTAGTAGCCGATTGCCGACGCGTTGACCAAAGTCGCCGGTGGGTCACTGGCAGCCCGGATTGCGCCCACAACCGACCGTGTACCAAGCACTCGACTGTCGCGGATACATGCTTTCTGTGCAACCGACCAGCGTTTAGAGGCGATAGGTTCTCCCGTAAGGTTAACGACCGCTGTAGCTCCATCAATGAGTCTTGCCCAAGAACCGACCCCATTGGTACCGTCTGGCTGCCAGCCAGCGTTAGTTAAGCCCGGTAGGTCCACATTTGATTCATGCACAACTACGCCGGGCTGCAGTGACCGCGTTAACACGACTACTTCGTGGCCATCCTGTAACAATGCCTTGCTGAGCGAACGTCCGAGTAGCCCGGAACCACCGGGAATCACGATCCTCATTCCTTGCCTTTGTCTAGAGTTAGAAAATCCAAGCCATCAAGGCAGCGGTTTTTGGATTCAATGGCCGGCGTTGGTGGTCGTGCCCACTTGTCCTGGTCAGGATTGAACCAATTGAAATGCAGCGACCCAAGGCCGTCATTCGTTTTAGGAAACCAGTACTCGGCCGGAACAGTACCCATGACTCCCTCATAGAAAATTGTGACCGGTTCGTTGAGGTCAACAATACCCTTGAATGCCACAATAGCCTCCGCAGTTAGCCCCGGCACACCTTGGAGCACAGTCGTTGGCAGGTCTAGCTCGACGCTGTCAATCACATTGTATCGGCGGTCGCTTTGGATCATGTAGAGTCGGTTGAGTCGGAACAGATAAAGTGCCGAACCTTCGGCGCCGATCCAGAATACGTGACGATTCTCACCATTAGTAAACTCTGGTGTCAGGGTTTCAAACGAAGCGCCCAACGTGCACTGGCCGAGCGATGTCGAGCTTATGTAGATAAACCACATCCTAAGTCCAGCCATACTCGGGTCGCTTATTGTTAAGTCAATGACGCTTTCGTTTGCGCGCAACTCTTTCCACGACGGGCACTGTGCGCTCGTATGATTTGGGTACAGGGCGAGGAGTGCGCAGGTCAGGAGAAAGCGCGATGCGGTGGAGGGCAAACCGGACACGGCTACTCGTTCTCGCGGTCCGCAAGATGCGCCCGGACAACCCGCCGTGCGGTCTTCCGGATTACACGGGTTGCGCTCGAGACGGTGATCGTCGCCGTAGTTACACCATCGACGTCTTCACCTACACGGAATCGGTCGAGTACGCTCTTACCCACGAACTGCGCAGAGAACTCCGGCAACTCAATCGAAAAATATCCATATGGTTCACGATGAGAAATGAGTCTGATTCCGCGCAATGTGCCCGAAGTATCCATGCCAACAAGCATTTCGATAGGGCCTTCATAACCGCGTTCGAGGGGTTCAACATCGACCGTCGAACCTACGAATCCGATCAAGTGTTCGTTGTCGTCGTCGCCTGCGAACACCTTGATGTGAGCAGGCGCGCCGGTTCTTCCTGAGAAGCGCGAGGCTTCGGGAAACAACCCACTGAGATGTAACTCGAGCCCTCGAATCGATGATTGCAACCAGGCGTCGACGTGTACGACCGCCACTAGCAGCGATACCATCACTATCCAAGGCTGAAACAACCGACTCTTGATTTCCCTCAAGGTCATAAGTAAGAAATTACGTGGTATTGCACCGGCCCGAGACCGTAGGAACCGGACTTGCACCAGAAACTCTAACGGTCTACTTCACTAACCATGCTTCACTTGACAATGTTGGTGAGGTCGCAGGGTTGTGAGGTAGGCTATCCGTTGAGTGTTGGCAGTGTCAACGAAAGGGTTAGAGAAAATGCGAGCGAAACGTCCCAATAGTCCAGCGCTGGATAGTCGATCCTTCCGGGTGGCGGGTGTTGTAACCGCTATCTTTGTCGCCGCCATCACGGCGTTGGTCCCGTTGCTCGCTTCGGGTGAGCAACGCTTTGAGGTGTCATTTCCGTCAGCAGTACACGAGGAGGCACTGACCGGGCGGATCTATGTGATGATTTCTCGGACCGCTGAACGAGAACCCAGACTTCAGATCGGCCGCACTGGTGTTCCATTTTTCGGTCGTGATGTAGTGAATTTACTGCCTGGGGAGCCTGGCATTATCGATGCGACCGACCTCGGTACACCGGTGGCCAGCCTACGCGACATCCCTGCGGGTGACTATTACGTACAGGCTTTCGTCAACGTCTATTCCGAGTTTCGCCGTGCTGACGGCCATGTTATCTGGATGCACGACGATCGGTGGGAAGGGCAGCATTGGAATCGATCGCCGGGTAATCTTTACAGTGCTGTTGAGCGTGTGCGACTCGACCCTGAAGCTGACGCGGTTATCGCACTGAGCGCCGAGAACGCTATCCCGCCTGTTGTTGTCCCGCCAGATACTGAATGGGTTAGACGCTTCAAGTTTCAGAGTTCGATGCTTACGGAGTTTTGGGGACGTCCAGTGTACTTGGGGGCGACGGTGCTGTTACCACGCGGCTACGACAGTTCAACGATTAGCTATCCGGTAAATTATATTCAAGGGCATTTTTCCCTGAACGCGCCGAATCGGTTTCAAATTGGGGACGATCTGTATCGCGAGTGGATTCGCGATGACTTCCCTCGGATGATCCTGGTAACGTTTCAGCATCCGAATCCGTATTTTGACGACTCCTATGCGGTGAACTCGGTGAACGTAGGCCCATATGGTGATGCGATCCTCCAAGAGTTAATACCTGAGATCGAAAAGCGGTTCCGAATCCTCGCGGAACCATACGCGCGCGTGCTTTCGGGTGGTTCAACGGGCGGATGGGAGTCATTGGCACTACAGATCTTCCATCCAGATTTTTTTGGTGGGACGTGGTCCTATTGTCCGGACCCAGTGACGTTTACTGATGTAGAGGGAATCAATATTTACGAAGATGTCAACGCGTTCTACAAACAGCACGAATGGCGTCGTGTGCCGACCGCAAATACGAGAGAAATTAACGGCGAGATCCGTCTCACCTCGCGCCAGCGAAATCACTTCGAATTGGTTAACGGTACCAAGGGACGCTCTGGGGAACAGCTCGACATCTGGTCGGCTGTGTTTGGGCCGATTGGTGATGATGGGTACTTTGAGCCCCTGTTCGACAAACGTACCGGTGAGATCAACGCTGCAGTGGCCGAGTACTGGCGGGACAATTATGATCTCCTACATTACCTTCGTCAAAACTGGGCTGAGATAGGTCAAAAACTTGTGGATAAACTTCACATCTATACCGGCACTATGGACAATTTCTACTTGAACAATTCCACGCGAGATCTTGAGTTGTGGATGAAGACAACTGAGAATCCCCATTACGAGGGGTTTTTTATGTATGGCGACGGCAAAGGGCACTGCTTTAGCGGGCCGGTGACGCGGGCCGCAAGGTTGCGTGAGATGGCGCAGTTCATCATGCGAAAAAAACCCGACGGTGCCACTACTCCGTGGTGGCGTTACTGAGATATAGATACCTTAGGCTTCTTGATCTTCGCTTTCGCCTTTTGTTGGTGTAGTGGTGGGGGTTCGGCTTCCCGTGCGATCATTACCTCCGTGGATTTGACCAACGCTGTGGCTGCGCTCCCTCGATGGAGTTTGAGGGCCGAAGCCGCGTCACGCGTGATGATAGCTGTCAATACCTGATCACCGACGCGTAGCCGTACCTGCGCCAATAACCCTTCCAGGCGAATTTCGTCGACGATCCCGCGTAGCTGGTTGCGCCCACTGACCGCAACGAGTGTTCCACTGCCGATCGCTGATTTTTTTCTTGAGGTTGGTAGATGGCCCTGCTTGGCCAGTAGGCGTTCAACCTCCATCTCAGCAATCCGATGGTGACCACCTTCAGTGCGTGTTGTTCGGACGCTTCCCTTGAAAATCCACTGTTTGAGCGTGGAGTAGCTAACCCCAAGCCGTCCAGCTGCCTGTCGGACAGTCAAGAACATATAAATCAATCTAAATCGATTGTTAAATCAAACTAAATAATATTAAAATGATTACAAAAATAAGGCAAGTCGATTTGACTCCTAGTGGATGAAAAGGGCTGGATCGGCTGGGGATCAGGGCGCGACGGGTTCGTTGTGCTGGGCTGCGTGGATGAGAACGGCTAATGGCGGACGACGTTTGGCAAGTTGCTGTGTTTACGCTCACTATGGCGGTGGTTGCAACCTTGGTCATGTTGCCGCCTGGGATCATGTTTGCCTGGTTGTTCGCACGACATCGTTTCCATGGTTGCACTGCTCTTGAGACGCTGGTGATGTTACCGCTAGTGATTCCACCGGTTGCGACCGGGCTCATCCTTCTCCGGCTCTTCGGCCGACGTGGGCTCTTCGGCCGGGTTACAGAATCGGTGGGTCTCGAGATCATATTCACTTGGAAGGCGGTCATCCTAGCAATGGCAGTCATGGGATTGCCACTCCTCGTGCGCGCGGCACGCGGCGCGTTTGAACAGGTCGACCGGCGTTACGAGCGAATAGCTGCGTCATTGGGTGCTGGACCGCTCAGAATTTTTTTCACCGTAAGCTTACCCATGGCCGGCCGTGGTGTGCTGGCCGGTGTTCTACTGGCGTTTTCTCGTGCGGTCGGTGAGTTTGGGGCAACCATGATGTTGGCTGGGAACATGCCCGGGTCGACCCGTACGATCGCGTCGGGGATTTATATCTACACCGAGGTGGGGAATGATGCTGCCGCGACTAGCTTAATGTTGGCATCCATCATGATTGCGTTCGGTTCCCTATGGTTCTCGAATCGTCTTGCGCGACCCTAACTCTGAGATGCCATTTTCTTTAACCCTTGAGTTCACGCTTCAGCAGGGTGAATTCTCAGTCGAAATAGATGAAAGGATTGAAGCCAACGCGATCGCGCTCTATGGCCCGTCCGGAGCAGGCAAGACGACGGTGCTCGAAGCCATTGCGGGTTTACGGCAGCCAGAGAGAGGGCGTATTGCGGTGGGCGATAGGACGCTCTTCGGTTCAGAGAACGGTATCGACGTGCCAGCACGGCACCGTTGTATAGGCTACGTACCGCAGGAGGTCGCACTGTTTCCGCACATGAATGTTCGGCAGAATGTGACTTATGGTGCTCACGGTGCGCCGACGGAAGACCTCGCCCGAGTTCTTGCCGTGCTTGACCTTGAACCTCTTGTCGAGCGGCGAGTGGAACAACTGTCAGGTGGTGAACAAAAGCGCACAGCGATCGCTCGTGCCCTCATGGCGGGATCACGAATGTTGTTGCTAGACGAACCGCTTAGTGCCCTTGATGTGGCATTGCAACGACGCGTAATGCAGTATCTCGTCCGCGTGCATGACGAATTTAACATTCCAATGCTTTATGTGTCCCACCGTGCCGACGAGGTGTTAATGCTCACTGACTGGGTAGTTCAACTCGACAACGGTTGCGTTATGGCGAGCGGTCCTTCAAAGGACATCTTACCGCGCGTGTAGCGCATGTAGTATTTTGCGGACTGACTAGTAGCTGCACATCGGGTGTTGAGATTAGTGGCCGGTAAGTACTTGAGTATGCTGTTGGATGAGTTCCCAGGCGCGGGCGACGTGCTGTTCAGCTGTCCGAATGTGGCCGATTGCGAGGCGGATCACGTAGCGGCCCTCCAGCTTACCCTGCGAAAGAAAAATCTCACCAGACGCATTCAGTGCGTCAAGGAGTTTGATATTAAACCGTTCAAGTTCAGCTTCATCCGTGCCCATACCGGCGGGCTTGGCCCGGAAGCAGACGACACTAAATGGTACCGGTGCCAAACGCTCAAAATCGTTGTGCGCGTCAACCCATTCCGCAAAGAGGCGTGCGAGACGCATATGCTCAGCTAGTCGTTGGCGGATACCCTCAGCCCCGAAATGGCGCAACACCATCCATAGCTTGAGCGCACGGAAACGGCGTCCGAGTTGAATGCCCATGTCCATAAGGTTGCGCACTTGGTCGCCCTCGGCAGTGCGAAGATATTCCGGAGTTAACGAGAACGCCGCCTTCACCATGTCCATCCGACGCGAGAACAGAGCACTCAGGTCGACGGGGGTGAACAGCCACTTGTGTGGATTCATCACAACCGAATCGGCCTCGTCGCATCCGTCGAGAATCTGTGCACAACTTGGCACCATGGCCGCGACGCCGGCGTAGGCAGCGTCGACATGTAGCCAGATTTGTTCCGCTGTGCATATTCGTGCGATGGCAGGTACAGGGTCAACACTCGTGGAGATCGTGGTGCCGACGGTTGCGACCACGGCCATTGGGACGCATCCAGAAGCGCGATCTTCAGCTATAGCCTCGGCCAAAACTTCCGGTCGCATTCGAAGGTCTGTATCGACTGGAATCTTTCGAAGCGCAGATTGACCGAGGCCGAGCAGGATCACGGCCTTGTCGAGCGAGGAATGCGCTTGTTCGGAGCAATACACCCGAATGCCAGTTAGGTCGCTCCTGCCGACGAGGCCCTGGTCCCGGACATTGGGTATTACGGCCTCACGCGCAGCTGCCAGCGCGTGCAGCGTGCTCACCGACGCCGTATCGTATATGACACCCTCGAAGCCGTCAGGCAGGCCTACAAGTTGCCGGAGCCAGTCGAGGGTAAGTGCTTCTAGCTCAGTCGCGGCAGGTGATGTCCGCCACAGCATGGCATTCTGGTTGAGGGCCGCGGCAAGTAATTCTCCGATAATGCCCGGTGCACTGCTGCTAGTAGCGAAGTAGGCGAAGAACCCTGGGTGATTCCAGTGAGTGAGGCCGGGCGTGATGATTTTTTCGAAGTCGTCGAAAATCGCCTCAAATGTTTCGCCCCGCTGCGGTGGCGTTGCGGGTAGCGCGGCACGAACGTCGCCAGGGCCAACACGTGCCATCACCGGATAGCGCTCAGAGTCGCGAAGGTACTCAGCGATCCAGTCTAGGGTGCGCTGTCCGTGGCGCCGGAAGGCGTCGGCATCCATATCTCCGAGGGCGGGCGGACTGACTTCAGGCGGACTTTTTGTTTCGGGTTCGTTCGAAACACTTCCGCCCGTTAGGTCACGGTCACTGGCGGACATACTCAATGGCGAATTCTTTTAGCGCAGGGGACCGGAGACCAATCACCTCAGCTTCAGCCGTGGCGCTTTCAATATCCCAATTGTCAAGTTTGACCCGTTTGATCAACCACATTCCCCCAACGCGATTGGCTGACCCGCAGTGAATGAATGTCGGTTGATTATCCGGGTTGGCAATGACCTCAAGGAACTGTTCGGCAGCCCAAGCCCAGGTCTCAGAAGACCGAAATGGAATATGAAAATACTTCAATCCGAGTTCTGAGGCTTTTTCGGATGCTTCACCAGGGTTGGTGGCGCCGTTTTCACCTTCGGTGCGGAAGTTGACAACGGATACAAACCCCCGCCGCCGCACTTCCTCGAGTGCTTCCAGTGTAGTGGCTCCAGCGCATGCGACTGTCGCATTCACTTGGGTGTAGTTTCGAATCCCCGGGATCTCTTCCTTTATCAGCTCTTGTGCGGTAAGGGAGATCGGGGTCATTAGAACGAGCATCAGAAACACGGAATGTGTAACGTTTTGAAATCGCATAGCCTAGAATTATAACTCGATCATAAGGAGGGTAATGTGGCCGAGCTCATTCACACCAGCCGAATACGCTTAGAGAAGATTAAGGGTTCACTTCGGCACGCGTACGTCGAAAACTTTAAGGCCCCAATCCGCTTCGGTATTCATGGCGGCATCAAGAGGTTCTACGGTATCGAACCTGACGAGGAGTTGCCAGCCACCCTCGATCATCTAATTGCGGCGGTTGGTGGTTGACTGCTTGGCACCTTGGCCGGCGCACTGGAAGTGCGCCAGATCCCGTCTGGTGACGGCTGTCTCACGGCCGCCGTGGAAGGCGACATTGAAGCGGTCGACAAGATCCTGCGTATAACCGAGATCCGAGTTCGTTACACACTCAAGATTCCCGCAGGCACCCGCGCAGCGGCTGATCGTGCGCTGACAACTCACGAGAGTAAATGCCCGGCCGCCGTAAGCGTCCGTAGCTGTATTAAGATTGTGATCACAGCTGATGTGACAGAAGAATAGAGAGGCATCCGATTTAGTAGTGGTAGAGGACTGCTGTAGGATTGCCTATCATGTGGGCCCTGGATGCGATCGGAACTCGTCGTTCTCATTACGGGGACCTACGGCACTGATTTATGGCTCGACTATCGGCCGCAGCGATCACCGAACAACTTGCGTCGCTCTCCGCTTGGATTCGTGACGGCCAGGCCATCCAGAGGGAGTTTACGTTCCCGTCGTTTTTGGAGGCTGTAGCGTTTGCGAATCGTGTGGCGATGGAGGCCGAACGTGCAGATCATCACCCTGACATTGTGATTCGCTTTCGGAGTGTCATGCTGGTCTACGTGACACATAGCGAGTCTGGACTCACCCAGAAGGACTTCGATGGAGCGCGGGTGGCCGACCGGGTAGCCGAAGCTCGATGAGAGGCTGACTGACTGTGCGGCTAAAGAAGACCTACAGTTCCCGAGAAGTCGCCGCGCTGACGGGGCTTTCTGCCCGCCAACTGCAGTGGTGGGACGCACGGAAACTGCTGACATCAACAGTGGCATCGCAGCGAACTGCTGCTGGGGGCTTCACTGAGCGGAGGTACTCTCCCGTCGAGTTGTACGAGCTCCTTGTGCTCGCTGACTTGCGCCGCCACGGCTTTTCCGTTCAAAAAATTCGTGCGCTGCTCAAAACACTGAAACGGCAATTCGACATACGGCTCTACGACGCCATCCGCGGTGGTGGGGAGATTACGTTACTGACCGATGGACGCGAGGTGTACGCACGTACTTTGAAGGGGGAGTTCTACAATCTGCTGCGCGCGCCGAGTCAGCCTTTGCTGGTGCTTGGTGAAGGAGAAGATTTGAAGGAGTTCAGTACGCGAGCTCGCCCACGACGGTCCAAGAAGCGCCTCGCTGCGAGGCGAAATGCGACAAAGCCGACCAAAAAAACGAAGCGTCAGCGTTCCTGATGCGATGATCACGCACTAACGTCTACACAATCTTCCCACGCGCCTCGACTGGGAGTGTCTCGATGACTGTCCATCCATCGACGAGTTGGACAGCATCCACTAGGTTCGATACAACGCACGAATGATTCGGCAGAACGCGTACGCGGTCACCAGGTTCTAGGCCTGTAGCGCCATTCTGCACTTCTACGACCCCGTGTTCTTCCGAAAGCCGCGTGATCTGCAGTGAGTCGTCTGGTGTTGTCTCGTCGAGAGTGGAAAAAACGGCGCCGTAGCCCACCGGGCGGACCATTCCACGACCGGTGTCTGAGGTAAGTGTCTTGCTACCGCAGTCGAGAACGATGCGGTTGCTTGCCGGCTTACTGACCACGGTCGCCATCACGGAGAGTGCGCAATCGTCGAGTGAGGCAGAGCCAATGGCAACCTGGCTACGATCGTAATAGACGTAGTTGCCTGGCCGAAGCTCCGTAAGGTCAGGCTCTGAAGCGCTTAGCATTGCTGTGGCGGTAGAGCCGACGCTAATTTCGTCGATTTTGACTTCAGCCTGTCGTGCCCCGTCAGCCAGCGTTCGTAGCGTCTCGGCTTCGTCCTTCGCTACGGCGGCCAGTTCCTCTGCGGAACCTACGTCGTAACACTGGCCGGCGTGACTGAGGAGTCCACGGAGTCGTAGTCCTGGCAGGGTAGTTACGTGTGAAAGAAACGCGACGGCCTGAGTCATCTCGGGAGCAATGCCACACCGCTGATACCCGACGTCAACCTTGACGAGGACGTCGAGTTGCCGGTCGTATGCACACATCGCCTCGGACCACTGTTCAGCCACTGTTGGATGATCGATTGCAAGTGAAAGTTTTACACGGTCCATCAGTGCCATGACACGTGTGGCACTGAACGGATTGATTGGATAGGGCAACCGGATGTCGGAGATACCCGCGTCGGCAAAAACTTCCGCCTCGCTGACTTTCGCGCAGCAGATCCCTGCCGCACCTTGTTCGAGTTGCCACTTTGCAATCCGAGGGCTCTTGTGGGTCTTGGTGTGCGGTCTAAGCGTCAGCCCCCCTGATGTTGCGACGGTTTGCATTCGCTTGATGTTGGCCATAAGCCGGTCCCGATCGATGAGGACTTGCGGTGTGGGGAGTTCGGTCAATTGCATGATGGCAATTATCCATTTCAGTGAGTCAGTATTAGTAGATCCTTACCCGGCTCTGCTCTTTCAGAAACTGCTGGACGTAGTAGGGCCCACCAGCACCGCGACCAGACGAGCCACTTGCTTTCCAACCACCGAACGGATTGATACCTGGCCAGGCGCCAGTTGTCGCGCCAGCCTGCCGGTTGGCGTAAACGACGCCAGCTTGGATTTCGTCGAAGAAATTGGCTATTTCATCCTCATCGCTGCTAAAAATACCAGCCGTTAAACCGTATTCGGTCTTGTTGGCGAGCCGTATTGCTTCGTCAAACGACGTTACTTTACCCACGACAGTGATCGGGACGAACAGCTCATCGGTGAATAATCGGTGGCCGTTCGGTAAGCCATCAATGACGGTCGGTTCGAGAAAGTAGCCATGTCGAAAGGGCTCTTCGGTAATTCGACGCCCCCCGGTGAGGACCCGCCCGCCGTCGCGCTTAGCCTCTTCAATTGCCCGTTCATAAGTCTTAACCGCCGCTTCGTTGATGACAGGTCCCATCCAGACATCGCGCTCAAGCGGGTTACCAATCTTGATCTTTCTGGTTTTCTCCACAAGTTCCTCGACGAACCTATCGCAGACATCGGTCGCGACGTACACACGAGAGCATGCGGAACATTTCTGGCCTTGGGCACCGAACGCCGAGCGCCACACACCTTCGGTAGCTTTATCCAGGTCAGCTGATGACATGACTAGAGTGGGATTCTTGCCTCCCATCTCGGTGATGACCGGGCGCGGAGCTGGACGTCCGCCGTTCTCACGGGACAGCATCATTCCAACTTCTTTTGACCCGGTAAAAACGATGCCGTCGATGTGTGCATTTTCCGCAATTTCCTGGCCGACTGAGTTTCCAGGCCCGGTTACAACGTTGAATACACCTGGAGGTACGCCGGCCTCGGCGGCGATATCGTAAAGCCTCAAACCGAGCCTTGGCGTATCGCTAGCTGGTTTCAGCACGACGGTGTTCCCCGCGACAAGTGCGCCGCCCGCCGGACCTGCGGCCAGCGCCATGGGAAAGTTAAACGGGGAGATGACTGCCCAGACCCCATGAGGACGCATGACACTGGTGTTCTCTTCATTCGGCTCTAGTTTGTCCATCGTCTGGCAAAAGCCGTCGTGTGCCTCTATCTGATCGCAATAGTAGGTCATGAAATCGGCGGCTTCTTCTATATCGCCTACGCATTCAAGGCGATTCTTGCCAGTCTCAAAACCCATCCAGGCTGCTAGTTCCCAACGCTGGGCTCGAATGCCGTCCCCAATCTTACGGACTATAGCCACCCGCTCTCTCCATGATCGCCCACCCCAATCAGCCGCGGCTACGCGAGCAGCACGAACCGCATCGCGCACATGGTCGGCGGTACCCTTTTGAAACCGCGCCAAAACAATCCGCGTATCGTTCGGGCTTAAGTCTTCAAACTGTTCGGCTGATTCGATGGCCTCACCGTCAATGTACATTGGATAAGTTTTGCCTAGCTGCGCTTTGACCTGTTCGATCGCCTCGTCAATTCCAAGGTGAAGCGCTTCCATCTGGTCGGCGCTCATCGTCGCGTAGGTGATTTTCATCTCGGGTTTACTACCGCTCATCTTCAGTTTCTCCTCGTCCCGTTAGTTCTTCCGCAGGTCCTTTAGAATCTCGCGACTCGCATTCAATCCGCAAGCGCCGGTTACCCCGCCGCCAGGGTGGGTACCCGCGCCGCAAAGGTACAGGCCAGCAACCGGAGTCCGATATTGGGCCCAACCGAGTGCCGGCCGCATTGTGAAGAGTTGGTCCAAGGTATGCTCGCCATGAAAAATGTGGCCGCCGGTTAGACCGTAGACCGTTTCCAGATCGACAGGCGTCAAGATCTGCCGATGCAAAATCCGGTCTTCAAGTCCAGGCGCGTAAGCAGTGAGTACGCGAATAACCCTGTCGCCGAGACCATCGCGAGCTATGTGCCAGTTCTCGTCACGCAAATGGTACGGGGCGAATTGCGCGCAGATCGACATAACGTGTTGACCGTCAGGTGCCAAGGTCGAGTCATTAACCGTTGGGATCGTCACGTCGAGATATGGAGACTCAGAATAGCCTCCGTACTTGGAAGCATCGAATGCCCTCTCGAGGTACTCCACGCTAGGCCCAATGTGAATCCGCCCACCGAGCGCGTTTGTTCGCTCCGTAGAAGTTGCCGAAGCCAAGGCCGTGAATTCCGGAAGAGCGTCGAGTGCCAGGTTAATCTTAGCCATGGTGCCGGCCGCTCGATATCCCTTGATGGTGGCCACGAACGCAGGTTCAAGAGCGGCTGCTGAAATCAGTTTAAGAAAGGTTCGCTTGGGATCGGCGCCCGACACAACAGTGCGAGCAGTAATCACCGTCCCATCACTGAGGACCACGCCGGCAACTACACCCTGCTGGACATCGATGTGAGTTACCTCAGTGCCGGTCCTGATCTCGACGCCGACGGTCTGAGCAGCCTTCGCTAAGCCCTCGCTCAGTGAGCCGGGTCCACCTCTCGTGGTGGTCGCTGTAGGAAGCACGTGACCCCCAAGTGCCTGCTGCAGGAGGAAAGCCATACCCGAACCCGCCGATTTTGGACCCAGGTTCATGCCGTAAATGCCGCGGGCGGCCACGATGGCTTGCAGCGCTTCGGTTTCAAACCAGTCGGCGACTATGTCGGCCACTGGCATTGCTGACCACCTGAGTAGTCGGAACATGTTTTGTTTGCCGAGACCGCGAAACCGTCGGCCCGCTCTAATTAGCTGCCAGACGTCGCTAACCTTAGGATGCTCGGTTGATGGAGGTGTGCGCCACAGGAAATCACGTAGCACGCTACCGATTTCATCGAGGCATTCACTGAAGGCAAGGTACTGTTTGCTGTCGCGTTGTGAAAATGCACTGATTGAGTCTGCGGCGCGAACCGGGTCAGCATGAAGTAGAAGGGTGTGGTGGTCCGGTAGTGGCGCGAAAAGTCTCACCTCGGGTTCCGTGAAGCGAACGCCATGATGATGCAGGGCAAGGTCGTCGACCACTTTAGGATGCAGTGGGCCCACGGCGTGCGCCAAAGCAGGACATTTAAAACCTGGGTAGAGGTCTTCTGTTACCGCGGCACCACCGACTCCGTTTCGGCGCTCCAGCACGAGCGTTCGTACGCCTGCCCTAGCCAGATAAAACGCCGTAACGAGCGCGTTATGACCACCTCCTACAATAATTGCGTCGTACGACTTCACAGTGGAATTCACCTACCTGGAAATCTCCATTCCTTGAGAATCCGCTGCGCCGCGTTGCGCCCTGAGGCACCCATGATGCCGCCGCCGGGATGCGTGGATGAGCCGCAGAGATACAGGCCTCGAACCGGTGTGCCATAACGAGCCCAACCCGGAACCGGTCGTAGGAAAAATAACTGCTCTAGGGTCAGCTCGCCTTGGAAAATATTGCCCTCAGTCAGGCCAAACTCACGCTCGAGATCAAGTGGAGTGATGACCTGTCGATGCAGGATGATGTCTTTGAGGTTCGGCGCGTAGTTAGCGAGCGTGTTAACCACACAGTCACCAAATTGCTCCCTTTGGTCATCCCAAGTGCCAGAACTTAAGTGGTATGGCGCGTACTGGACGAAGCAGGACAGGATGTGTTTGCCTGGAGGTGCCATTGACGGATCACTCAGAGTGGGAATGACCATGTCAATATAGGGATGCCGAGAATATTGTCCGTATTTGGCGTCGTCATAAGCACGTTCCATGTAGTCGACATCTGGCGAAATCGTAAGTCCTCCTCGCAAGTGCGGACCTGCGCCAGGCAGGCTCGTAAAATTGGGTAATGCGTCGAGTGCCAAATTGACCTTGCCGGACGAACCGCGCAGCTTGTAACGACTAACGTCTTCAACGAAGTCGTCCGGTAGCAGGTCTTTCCCGACCATCTTGAAGAATGTTAGGCGTGGGTCAACGCTCGATGCAACGATGTCAGCGCGTAATTCATCTCCGTTCTCTAACACTACCCCAGAGGCCTTTCCGCGCTTGACAAGTATCTGTGCGACTGGTGTTCCTGTACGGATCTCGGCTCCAGCTTCTCGAGCCGCGGCAGCGATCGCATTCGAGATTGCACCAGTGCCACCTCGAGGAAGGCCCCACGATCGAAAGGCACCGTCGATCTCTCCCATGTAATGATGCAGGAGGACATAGGCCGTACCGGGTGAGCGCACACCGAGAAATGTCCCGGTTATTCCCGAGGCCGCCATTGTGGCCTTTAGGACGTCGGTTTCGAACCATTGGTCTAGGAAGTCGACAGCGCTCATCGTCCCTAATTGCACCTGCATCTGCTGGAAGGAACGTGGAAGCTTTCGGAAACGGTTACCGATTGCCAGCAGTTGCAGAAGCGCTCGCGGGTCGCGTGACGTTGGATCGCGCGGCGCCATTTCAAGCATTGGCTTGACGAACCGACCCATGTCGACCATCGTCTTGCTGTAGTCCTCGTAAGCTTCGGCATCGCGTGGAGAATGACGAGCGATCTCCCTGTAGGTTTGGGCATGGTCATTGACGCGCCAGAGATAATCGCCGTTCGGCATTGGTGTGAACGTGCCATCGAGAGGAAGAATCTCGAGGCCGTGCCGCGCCAGTTCAAGTTCACGGATGATTTCGGGCCGAAGAAGTGAAACGACGTAGGAGCACACTGAGAACCTAAAGCCTGGAAAGATTTCTTCAGTGACGGCCGCGCCACCCACTAATCGACGGCGCTCGAGAACTAGCGTTTTCTTTCCACTGCGCGCGAGGTAGGCTGCAGTGACTAAGCCATTGTGCCCACCACCGATGATGATTGCGTCGTATGTGCTTGCCATTGCTCGAGTCGACGGCTCGTGGGGAGCCACCGGAAGTTCGCATTGTAAGCGATTATAAAACTTGTCGGAGTCGTTCGATGGTTTCTATAATCCAAGGTTAACTGCTGCGCCTGTCGCAGAGTAGGAGTCGTTGTGCCTATCGGATCCGCGGTTCATGACCGCACTTTAGCGCTCTGCAAGAGCTTAAATTATCGCGAATGGTCTGGTTTTTTCTCCGTTAGCGCCTACGAAGCCCATCACGAACATGAGTATGCGGCCATCCGCACGTCTGCAGCGTTAATCGACATTTCACCCCTCTACAAGTACTTAATTACAGGCAAAGAGGCGACAGGGTTCGTCAATCGCTTAATCACCCGAGATGCAACAAAGCTTGCCGTAGGCCAGGTTGCGTATACCACTTGGTGCGACGAGGACGGTAAGGTCATTGATGATGGGACGGTTTCGCGTCTCGGTGATGACCGGTATCGCTGGACTGCCGCCGATCCCAACCTCCGATGGTTTCAAGGGAACGCTGGCGGGTTCGACATGACTATTCGCGACGTGTCGGAGGAGGTCGGTGCCCTCGCGTTACAGGGCCCGACATCAGCCGACGTGTTGAGGCAGGTTGCTGATGTGGACATCGACGCGCTGAAATACTTCCGCGTCACTAGTGGTGCTATTCGGAATGTGTCGGTCGATGTTTCCCGCACTGGATACACTGGCGACTTGGGCTACGAGATCTGGATGCCTTGGGAAGACGCAGGCAGGGTATGGGATGCACTGGTCGATCACTCGCAGGATTACCTCGTGCGGCCGGCCGGCATGCTAGCCTTGGACGTGGCTCGAATCGAGGCTGGTCTATTGCTGACCGAAGTCGATTTCTTTGGCAGCCGGAAGGCGCTCATTCCGTCACAGCGATATTCACCATTCGAGATGGGACTTGATAGGTTGGTAAGTTTAGACAAGTCTGAATTTGTTGGTCAGCCTGCACTTCGAAATGAGCGGCTTGCTGGACCACCACGAAGGATTGTGGGTCTCGAAATTGACTGGCCGGCGATTGAGGTGCTCTTTGAGGCAGTTGGACTTCCACCAGAGCCGCCAATAGTGGCATCTCGGGAGGCCGTCCCGGTCTACAGCGGCGGAGAACAGATTGGCAAGTTAACCTCGATGGTCTGGTCGCCTGTACTAAAAAAACTGATTGCCTTGGCGACAGTCCACCGTAACTACTCGGCTTCCGGCACCAAAATGCTGATCGAATTCACCGTTCAGGCAGTTCGACACAAGGTGGAGGCAGTGGTGGTGCCGACGCCGTTCTTCAGTCCTTCGCGAAAAACTGCAACCCCACCGGCCACCGCCGAATCGAGCTAGAAGTTAGCCTGTCGGTCCCGCCAAGACGTAGCGATATAATGTAGAGTTGCGGCGTTGCACTCCACGCCTGTAAGGAGGAACTCATGTCTCAAGCACAACCACAAAACTACGCCAATCACGCTCGGATGGTTCCGGCCTTTCACTTTGTCGCACTCCCGATTTTAGCGATCAACTTGTTTTGGTCCGTGGGTCAAGTCGTGACGGCCGGCCTTTCATTCGAGACCTTACTGGCGGTAGGCGTCGCACTCGCGCTTATAGTCATCGCGTTGTGCGCCAGACTGTTCGCTCTCTGGGCACAGGACCGCGTCATTCGCCTCGAGATGCGGTTAAAACTGACGGAAGTTCTTTCGGACGAACTTAAGCCGAGGATTGGTGACCTGTCGACATCGCAACTTGTGGGACTGCGTTTTGCCAGTGACGCCGAGCTGCCGGGTCTCGTGCGCAAGGTGCTCGAGGGTAGCCTGAGTGACCAGAAAGCAATCAAGCAGGCAATCACGGCCTGGCAAGCAGACCATCAGCGGGTCTAAGGACGGGTAAGGTGCACAAAGGAGTAATCTGAATGACTCAGGTAACCATCACGGCACCGGTGCGTCGTTTTGGAGGGACCTCACGGGGGGACGCGTGGTGGCTACAGCCCCTTGCGGTTGCGGCCGGGCTGGGCCTCTTCGTTGCGTATTCAACCTGGGCTGCCTTTCAGGCCGAGTACTATCACACGGGACCTTACTTATCGCCGTTTTACTCGCCCGAGCTATTTGGTGATTCTCCGCACTCGTGGCTTGGACCGAAGCCAGCCGCTTGGCCATCTTGGTTACCGTGGTCTCCAGCGTTCCTCATTCTCGGCGTCCCAGTGGGGTTCCGCCTGACCTGCTACTACTATCGCGGTGCTTACTACAAAGCATTCTGGGCCGACCCGCCGAACTGTGCTGTCGGCGAGCCACGGGAATCATACTTGGGCGAGCGCTCGTTTCCGCTCATTATCCAAAACGTGCACCGATACTTTCTCTACCTCGCGCTGGCATTCATTTTGGTTTTAGCCTACGACGCCTGGCAGGGACTATGGTTCGTGGATCCAGCAACGGGCGCCACTACCCTAGGTGTCGGCGTGGGCAGTCTCGTGCTTATTCTCAATGTCATCCTGCTTGGCGGCTACACGTTTGGTTGCCACTCGCTACGGCACCTTATCGGTGGGCACAGAGATCAGTTGTCAGGAATCAATCGATTGCGTCAATCAACGTATGACTGTGTGAGTTGCTTCAATCAACGACACATGCTATGGGCGTGGATGAGTCTGGCGTGGGTCGGCTTTACTGATTTTTATATCCGGATGTGTGCAATGGGTATATGGGTTGATTTCCGGCTGTTGTGATGAACCTACGATGCGCTAACGTCGGCCAAGGTCGCTGATGGACTATCAAACCTACGAACATGACGTGGTGGTGATTGGTGCGGGCGGTGCTGGGCTCCGGGCCGCGATCGAGTTATCGGCGTTGGGGGTTTCGGTTGGGGTGGTCTGCAAGTCACTGCTAGGTAAGGCGCACACGGTGATGGCTGAGGGTGGCGTAGCTGCTTCACTTGGCAACGTTGATAATCGTGACGCGTGGGGTGTGCACTTCGCAGACACGATGCGTGGCGGGCAGTATATGAACAATGCGCGGATGGCGGAGCTTCACGCCAAGGAGGCCCCGGAGCGGGTCCGCGAGTTAGAAGCTTGGGGCGCCCTGTTTGACCGGACGGCAGACGGTCGTATTTTACAGCGCAATTTCGGCGGGCATAAATACCCTCGGCTCGCACATGTTGGTGACCGAACAGGCTTGGAGATGATCCGTACGCTCCAGGACCATGGGATACATCAAGGGATCGATGTGCATATGGAATGCACAGTCCTTGCTCTTCTTAAGGACGGCGATCGTGTTGTCGGGGCCGTAGCCTACGATCGTGAGCGGGGCCGTTTCCGCGTTTTCCATGCACGTGCAGTGGTGCTAGCCACTGGCGGTATCGGCAAGGCCTATCGTGTTACGAGTAACTCGTGGGAGTACACCGGGGATGGGCATGCCCTTGCTTACAATGCAGGTGCAGACCTTATCGACATGGAATTCGTCCAGTTCCATCCGACCGGGATGGTGTGGCCCCCAAGCGTAAGCGGCATCCTGGTAACGGAAGGTGTGCGCGGAGAAGGTGGCGTTCTGAAAAATAGGGACGGTCACCGTTTCATGTTCGATGAAATTCCTGATTTGTACAAGAATCAGACGGCCGACAACGAAGAGGAGGGTTGGCGCTACACCCAAGGCGACAAGGATGCGCGGCGTCCTCCTGAGCTGCTAACTCGAGACCACGTGGCGCGTTGTATTGTTCGCGAGATCCGGGAAGGACGAGGTAGTAAGCACGGTGGCGTTTATCTCGACATTGCGTGGATTAAAGAGCGATTGTCGAACGGCACCGAACATATCAAGAAGAAGTTGCCGAGTATGTACCACCAATTCAAACAGCTGGCGTCAATTGATATTACGCAGCAGCCGATGGAGGTTGGTCCAACCACCCATTACGTTATGGGCGGTGTGCGTGTCGATGCCGATACACAGATGTCAAACGTACCTGGTTTATTTGCTGCCGGCGAGTGTGCGGGCGGGTTACACGGCGCCAATCGTCTAGGCGGCAACTCACTGTCCGACCTACTTGTGTTTGGTAAGCGTGCGGGCGAGTACGCCGCAAAGTTTGCGAAAGAGCATAAGCCGGGCGCTGTGAACGCCGATCAGGTGGAGGAGGTAGCCCGGCGTGCGTTGGAGCCGTTCTCTAGAGAAGGCGAGAGCCCCTATAAGATTCAGCAGGACCTCCAGCAAACGATGCAAGATTTGGTTGGGATCAGTCGTCAGGACGTGGAGATGCGGAGAGCGCTGGATGAACTCGCAAACCTCCGGGCGCGTGCAGGTTCGGTTGGCGTCATAGGGAATCGAGAGTACAACGCTGGTTGGCACACCGCGCTTGATTTACCGCATCTGTTAACCGTTGCGGAGGCTATTACCCGTGCTGCCGTGGAGCGTCGTGAGAGCCGTGGGGCGCACTTTCGCGAAGACTATCTTGCCAAGGACGAAGGGTTGGGTCAGGTGAGTTTACTGGTTCGAAAGTTAGGCGATGGGTCGATGCAGGTTGTCCGCGAGCCTATTTCTGAACTGACGCCTGAGTTGGCCAAGATCGTTGACGACAACAAGTAGCTTGATGGAAACGATATGAGCACTGCGAGGTTCAAGATCTGGCGTGGCAACGCCGATGGTGGTGTATTCCAAGAGTATTCCGTTGAGGTTGCCGAAGGGATGGTTGTACTCGACGTTGTGCTCAAGATTCAGGCTGAGGAGGCGAACGACCTCGGGGTACGCTGGAACTGTAAGGCAGGGAAATGCGGCTCGTGCTCAGCCGAGGTCAACGGTAATCCTCGGCTCATGTGCATGACCGGCATGGACACGATTCCGACCGATCGACCGATCACGGTTGAACCAATGCAGACCTTTCCGTTAATCAAGGATCTGGTGACTGATGTCTCATGGAATTTTAGTGTCAAGCAGGGAATCACGCCGTTCACACCTCGGCCAGCCGATGCTCACGACGGAACCTGGCGGATGCAGCAGCGCGATGTGAATCGGGTTCAGGAATTTAGGAAGTGCATTGAGTGCTTTCTTTGCCAGGACGTCTGTCACGTCCTGCGCGACCACCGGAAGCATGATGAGTTCATCGGGCCGCGCTTCTTTGTCCACGCGGCGGCTTTGGAAATGCACCCGCTTGATGTTGCTGACCGCGTTGAGGAGCTTGCTCAGACCGAGGGGATCGGCTACTGCAATATCACGAAGTGCTGCACCAAGGTCTGTCCTGAAGAGATTACGATCACTGATAATGCAATCATACCGCTCAAGGAACGCGTGGTTGACCGCCTTTACGACCCACTTTCGAAACTCTTGCGGATATTTCGATAATGGGATTGTGATTGATCACTAGACTAGTCCTCATCCCAGAACGCAGCTTCCTCTTCGTCCCATCGTTGCCGGCGAATTTTACGCTTCTGACGGTGACTCCAGATCGCCAGCAAAGCAAGTAGTGTCACGGCCGACCAAAGCGTGTAACCGCCGGTGAGAAATGGTAACCAGCGTTCAACGACAGACTGATTCATCATGAATTCCAGTTCTAGTGATGTCAGTGACCGTCCTGTCGCCACTTGAGTCGCTGCATCGAACGAGTGACCAGCGGCGACCGTCGACAGAATCTTAGCCGGTGCCGTGACCCCGTACTCGTGAATCAATCGACGCACGAGCGCACCCGAAATAGCATAAGCTCGCTCGGCGGCGACACGGCCTTGGCCGAATCGGTGATTGAGGGATTCGAACGACATCTGGTGATCAACGACTCGGGTCCAGGCAAATCGAGTGCGGTCGGTAAGGCTCCAAGGCCGCTCAACCGTAATCGCTAATCCCTCGTCGAACCACCGGGGCAAGGGACGGCCGCGGGCGGCCCGCCCGATCAGTACGTGAGCGATCTCATGGCGCAATACAGATTCCAGCGAGTTATTCGGATAAGAAGGTGTTCTGGTAGGAAAGAGGGCAATCAGATTATGTTCGGTGACAGCATAACCAGCGACCCAATTTGGTATGCCATTTCGCCGTGCCACCGATTCGGTGACTAGTTCCACCAAGATAGGCGCTGCTAGGCCACGCACATCGGAAAGCCAGGGAGTCTCAAGTAATGGATTGGGGTCGTAATTTCTGATCTGTCTGGCGATCCCGCTGAACTCCTCCGGCGCCCTCACCTCAAGCCGTAGGGTCTGCGCGCTAACCGGTGTTGTGAATAAACAGACTGTGACCCACCAGAGGACGAACGTAGCACTCTGCCAAAGCCGCATAATGGCCACCTTGTCGCTCGAGTAAAGATGGTCAGTGTCCGAGCACACTCGTGATTGCGTCACGGTCGGGTGTTTGGAGGGGAAGGGTGACACCGTTTGCTTCAATCGTTACACCTGCCGCTGCTGGTCGCACTTCAGCGATTACGACTGCTGGAATGTTCTGCAACTCCAGTGCTGCGATAATTCGATCCGTATCGTTCCCAGGTGCACCGATCAGTAATGCACCCGACGCAATGAGCCGCATTGGATCCACTTTGAACGGGCGGCAAATAGCAGCGGTTTCTGGAAAAATCGGAACCTGGTCAGATCGAAGATGAAGACCGGTCGACGAGGCCGCAGCCAACTCGCAGAGTCCACCAATTAAACCGCCTTCCGTGGGGTCGTGCATGGCATGCACAGAACCGACTTCAAGCGCGGTGCGAACAGCATCGACCACACTGATGCCGGGATCGAACAGAAACTGCTCAGCGCGGGCGAGCACATCGTCGGTTACCTGCCCACGAAGAACGTCACGCTTCTCGCGTGCCAGGAGGGCAGTGCCTTCGATGGCGACCCCTTGCGTGAGAATAATCTGATCGCCGACTTCTAGTCCGGTCTTTGCTACGAGTCGGTCACGCGTGACTTCACCCAGCATCTGGCCAATTACGATCGGCCGATCGAGGCCAGTGGTAATCTCAGTGTGTCCACCGCAGACGGTTATTCCGAGGGATTGAGCAGTGTCGTGCACGTCCCTCATGATTCCGTCGATAAGTGTCTCGGTGGTGTTGTGTTCGGGCAAGAGCAGCACGACAGAAAGCCACCGCGGAGTGGCACCCATAACCGCGATATCGTTGGCGTTAACATGGACGGTATACCAGCCAATGCGATCCGTAGCAAAGGTGACCGGGTCGGTCGTGACAACGAGGCAACGGTCAGCAAATGTAATTACTGACGCGTCTTCACCCACCTTCGGTCCGATGATTACACGGGGATCCTCCCGGCGTAGCCCCGCAAGTAGAGTTCGGAGCTTGTCGGCGGGAAGTTTCCCAGGTTGAACGCGCGGAAATTGATTATCTGAGGGCACGGGGGCGCCGAGGGTAGCACGCGGTAGAAGACCGGTCAATTCTCAGCTGGTGTGACCACCAGGGTCCTATTCAGGCGTTCTTTGTATAATGAAACGTTGGTCTGCGCATGGAAGAGTAGAGCATGGTTAAACGCACTGTGACATCGCGGTTGCCGACGCGGTATGGAGAGTTCTTACTGCATGCTTACCTCGAGGAGCGTGAGGGCGAGGCAGCACGTGTACACCTCGCGTTGGTGCGCGGGTCGACCGACTCGGAATCAAAACCGCTGCTCCGCATACACTCGGAATGTCTAACCGGCGACCTGCTCGCTTCGATACGGTGTGATTGTGGCGAGCAACTCGATCAGGCGCTAGCGGCCATCGGAGAGGCTCCTGCGGGCATCCTAATCTACCTACGGCAAGAAGGCCGTGGAATCGGACTTCTGAACAAACTGCGCGCCTATAACCTGCAGGATGATGGACTCGATACGGTCGAAGCTAATATCCATCTTGGCTTCGAACCTGATGAACGAGATTATTCAGTCGCTGTAGACATACTCGAGGACCTCGGTGTAATGGCTATTCGGTTGCTCACGAACAATCCGAATAAGGTTGCAGCTTTCGAGCGTTCGCGTGTGCGGGTTATTGAGCGGGTGCCGCTGGTGGTGAGCGAAACAGCGGAGAATGCAAACTATCTTGAAACAAAGCGGCGGCGACTCGGCCACATGCGTCGCGGGTGACCACTTGCGTAGAATCGTGACACATCCGGTAGTTAAGGCGTGCCGCTGGAAATGGTAATCGGGCAGGTGCAATATGGAAGCTGCCTGGCTTAACCCACGCGAGCGATGTATTCCGACCGACCCCGTTATTTCCTCTAAGGAACTCGGTTTGGTCGAGGCTTTCTATGGCGCTCGTCCCGAACTCAAACCGACACCCTTGCATCGGCTCAGAGGCATCGCTGAAGAGCTCAGCCTCGGCGAGGTTCTCATAAAAGACGAATCCAGTCGTTTTGGACTGAACGCGTTCAAGATTCTTGGTGTGTTGTACGCGTTCCACCGAATCATGGAGAGTCGCGTCTCTAACGAGGCACCGATTGTGGTCTGTGCCTCAGCTGGAAACCATGGAAGGGCTGTCGCTTGGGCGGCGCGCGAGTTCGGCTTCACGGCAAGGGTGTATTTACCGGTTGGCACGGCTCCTGCGCGAGTTGACGCCATCGCGAATGAAGGCGCCGACGTCGTGGTTACGGATGTCGGCTACGAAGGTTCAATTCGGCGCGTGGTGCGTGATGCGAGGCGTGAGGGCTGGCTGATAATTTCCGACACCTCGTGGCCGGGTTATGACGAGGTGCCTCGATGGATTATGGCGGGATACACATGGATGATGGCGGAGGTCCAGGCACAATGGTCTTCCGTGCCTGATGTGGTGATCGTACAGGGTGGCGTTGGCGGTCTAGTTTGTGCTGGGGCAAGCTGGTTCGCACAGCACCACGGCACGAGCCGACCGTTCTTTATTGCTGCCGAGCCGACGGTAGCGCCATGTTTACTTGAATCAGCACGGATTGGCCGTCCGACAGTTGTACCAGAACACGACACAATGATGGCCTGCCTCAAGTGTGCCGAGATTTCACCGATCATCTGGCCGGTACTCGCCGACGCGGTCGATGCTGTTGTAACGATTGACGATGAAAGGGCTGCGTGGGCGATGCGGCGCCTTGCACATCCTTTAGCGGGTGACCCCGAAATTGTGGCGGGTGCTTCCGGTGCATGTGGACTCGGGGCCCTCCAGGCAATCATGAGTCATGATGTGTTCCAGTCCGTCCGCGACAGCGCCAACCTTGGTCCTCAGTCGAGTGTCCTTGTCGTCAATACCGAGGGGGCCACCGACCCCACGCTCTACCGTTCAATTGTTGGCGATTAAGTGTCGCTGATAACCCCTGCCATCCTTTTAGTGAGCTCACTTGCTCGTGGTGCGAATCCCGGGGATGATACAGCCCCGTGATCAACTGACGCGGGTGAGCGCTGCGAAGACGACATGACGATTCCGGCCACCCTGCGACGCACTCTCGGCAAATGGGACCTAGTGGCGATTGGTGTCAACCAGGTGATCGGCAGCGGCATCTTCCTGCTTCCGTCTCGCGTCACCGCGGAGCTCAATGCCTGGAGTGTTTTGGCCTTTATCTTAGCTGGCATAGCATCATTGCTCATCGCTCTCTGCTTTGCTGAGGTGGCTAGTCGTTTTGAGATCACGGGCGGACCCTACGTCTACACTCGCGCGGCGTTTGGCCGCCTCGTCGGGTTCGAAGTGGGTTGGATGCAGTGGGTGACACGGATCACAAGTTGGGCGGGCGTTGCCAATGGTATTCCACTAGCGCTGGGATTCTACATTCCGGCGATGACCAGTGGTGTACCGCACGCGCTCTTTATCGTTGGGCTCTTCAGTCTGCTCGCGTATATCAATTTATTGGGGGTGCGACAGAGCGCGTGGGCCATCAATTTTTTTACTATCAGCAAGCTGCTGCCGTTGGGAGTGTTCATCTTGGTTGGCCTGTTCTTCTTGAAGGCCGAGCCGTTCATGACTTACGCCCCAGTGTCGTGGCCTCAGGCTTCGGCTGCCGGCTTACTACTGATCTTCGCGTTTGGCGGTTTTGACGTCGTGACTGTCCCGGCGGGTGAAGCATCGAATCCACGCGGGCAGGTACCATTTGCCATGGTTACGACGATCATCACAGTTACTTTGGTTATGTTGTTGGCGCAAGTAGTAGCGATGGGGACCTTACCTGGGCTGAGCACATCCGCGACCCCTCTAGCTGACGCGGCTTTCGTCTTCTTAGGCGCTGGTGGTGCATTGATGATCGGACTTGGGTCAGTTGTATCGATGACAGGCAATAACGCCGGCCAGGTGCTCACCTCGTCTCGGATGCTGTTCGCCTTAGCCGAACACGGCGAGCTACCACCGCAGGTTGCGTATGTACACCCTCGCTATCGCACACCGTCAGTCTCGATTCTGGTCTCCACGGGGATTGCTATGACGCTGGCACTATCGGGCTCGTTCGTGGCGCTGGCAACGGCCAGTGCGGTAGCTAGGCTCATTACCTATACGGGGGTGGCGGCCGCCACCCTGCGTCTACGACGCCAGGAATTTCAGGGGAGTGTTCGTTCGCCGACTTTCCGCACACCGGTAGGCCCACTTGTCCCCGTCCTTGCCATTGTGGTGTCACTTGTAATTCTCGTTGGCGCATCGCGCGAACAGTTGATGGGTGGTGCTTTAGCGTTGGCCGTAGGGATGATTGTGTTCTTGTGGAACGACCGTATTAACGGCGGGCCGGGCGCACAGCAGACGGTATCTCACGAATCAGCGGTAACGTGGAATCGTGGCTCGGAGTAATCTCGTAAGTGGGAAGAGTTGTGTTGGAGGTAACTAGATGATTTTCGTACTACGCTGTGTGTCCGTTGTGTGTTTAGTGGTCGTGGCTATGCCTTCGCCAGCCAGTGCCCAGGAAGCGATTTTTGTCGTCCGGCATGCCGAGCGTGTTGATGGATCGCCCGATGCGGCGCTGTCGGTGGAAGGTGAAGCGCGGGCGGAGATATTAGCTCGGCATCTGAGGGATGTTGGAATCGACGCTATCTACTCGACGACCTACCAGCGCACCCTTGGCACCGCTGCGCCGCTGGCTGAGGTGCTCGGCCTTGAGATACAGACCGGGCCGACCCATGACATAAGCACGATGATGAATTCAGACCCAGCCGTGAGCCGATACGTTGAAAGTCTTGCTGCGCAACTGGATGTCCAGCATGGCGCAGACCATGTTCTCGTGGTTGGACATTCGAACACGGTGCCGGCCTTACTCACTGCACTTGGTCATCCGGAAGCGGTTCCGATCGGCAGCGACGAATACGACAATTTATTCATCGTAGTACCCCGGGAGCAAGGCTCCCCAACCGTAATTCGCATCCGTTTCTGAACTCAGTCGGCGAGGAGGCTTACCCACCCACCCTACAGTCACTCAGTGTGCCTGGCGCTCGTTAGGGTCAGCACCAGTTTTCTACACAAAGCTAATGAACTCTTCGAGTGATTTTTTCGTGATCTCGGGGACCTTGGCGTCACTGGCCGGATAGCCCACCACAAGTAACAGAAACGGCCGCTCGTGCGACGGACGGCCAAGGATCTCGTTCAAGAAACCCATCGGGCTCGGTGTATGCGTGAGCGATACCAGTCCGGCGTGATGTAGTGCGGTAATGAGCATTCCGGTTGCGATTCCTACTGATTCCTGAACGTAGTAGTGCTTCACCTTGCGGCCATCAGGCAATACTCCGTAGGTTTCACCGAAAATGGCTATCAGAATGGGTGCTGTTTCCAAGAATGGCTTCTGGTAGTCGGTGCCCAACGGGGCAAGGGCTTCCAGCCACTCCTGAGGCGCACGTCCACCGTAAAAGGCGCGCTCCTCTTCCTCCGCACTTTTCCGGATTTGGCTCTTCACGGCCGGGTCTGAGACAACAACGAAATGCCACGGCTGTAGGTTTGCCCCGCTAGGCGCTGTGCCCGCAGCACGGAGACAGTTCTCGATAACTTGTCGATCCACTGGACGATCAGAATACTCACGTACTGTTCGTCGCCGCCTGACGTCATCGTAGAATTCTTGGGCGCGGGAGCGCATCTCAGGCTCTGGGGTTTCGCGATAGTGGGTGAGCGGGAGAAACGTTGGAGTCGTCTTCTTCGTCATTGTTCAATCTTTCCACGAAATGCGGGAGCCGGGGTAAGATCATTCGCCGATGATGAACACACCCCAAACAAAACACTTTGCAATTCTTGGATCGGGAGCCGTAGGTGGCTACTACGGCGCAAAACTGACACGAGTCGGGCACCGCGTGAGTTTTCTCGCTCGTGGTGCTCATCTTGCGGCTATGCGTGAAGGCGGCCTGCAGATTCGTAGCCCTTTAGGCGACTTCACAGTGCCGGTTGAGGCCACCGACGATCCATCACTGGTTGGTTCGGTCGACGTGGTCCTCTTCACCGTAAAGAGCTATGACAACGACACGGCACTGCCGATGCTCGTGCCGCTTGTCGGAGACCGAACGGTCGTGCTCACACTGCAAAATGGTATCGACAGTGCGGATGAGGTCGCTGCAGTTGTGGGCGAATCCCATGTTCTTGGTGGAGCAACATATATCGCTACCGGACTCGCCCAACCTGGACTCATTGAGCAAACTGGGACACACCGGAAAATCGTTTTTGGCGAAGTGTTCGGCCAACGGTCGCGCGTGTCGGACCGTGTGGTAGCCCTTGGGCGCCTTATGGAGCCTGCTGACATCGAGGTCGAGACAGTGGTTGATGCGCGACAACAGTTGTGGGAAAAACTCATCTACCTTTGTCCCTTTGCGGCTTTCACCGGCGCGGCGCGGTCACCGATTGGAGTGTTGTGGAACGATTTGGACACACAGGCGCGTTTCATGGCGGCTGTCGCCGAGGTTGAGGCTGTAGCGCGGGCCGAAGGTGTGAATGTGAGTGCAACGGTCACAGAGGAGGTTCGTGAATATATGGATTCACTCCCACCGGAGACTCGCTCGTCAATGCTTATCGACCTATCCCAAGGCAAGCGGATCGAACTAGAAGCGCTTCAGGGGACGATCGTCCGCCGGGGTCAAGCTTTGGGTATCGCGACGCCAATCATCGCGGCACTGTATGCGGAACTAAGGCCGCATGCCGGAGGAGCTTCGGCATGCGGATGAGCGTGTAGTGGGTATCATTTCCATCGGTTTTATTCTTGGCTTTCTCATCGGTCTGACTGGCGTCGGTGGCGGTGCCCTGCTCGCTCCAGCACTGTATGCGGTCTTGGGGTTGAGCTACCAGGCAGCTGTTTCCGTCACTCTCATTTATGCCTCTATCACGAAAGTTTTTGGTGCCGTGCAGCATGTGCGCCAGGGAACGGTGCTCTGGCGGCTTACATTACTCTACGGAGGCCTAGGGATTCCCGGCGCCATTCTAGGTGCGCGCATTGTCCACTGGACCGACGACTCTATCCAGCAGGTCTTCCCCTTTGTTATGAGCGGCTTGTTGATGCTGGTGGCCTCGTTGATTATTTGGGAGTCTGGAGAGAGCAGTCCGAGCGGTCGACGAAAGCCGTTTTCACCTTTCAACATCAAAACTCGGGGCGTGCTGGCGGTCGCTGTGGTGCAGTCCTTTGCCGGAGTTCTGCTTGGAGCGACTTCTGTGGGCGCAGGGAGTATCGTGATTCTCTCCATGCTCTACCTTTTTCGTATGCCCGCTCAGCAGGTGGTGGGTTCGAACATTGTCATCGCAATTATCATTGGCATTCCCGCTTGGCTTACGCACTTCGCCGTTGTTGGGGTTGACTGGAACCTTCTGGGATTGCTGGTGGTCGGCTCGGCGGCCGGCTCCGTTCTCGGTGCCAAGTGCACGATGCTTATTCCCGAGCGGCCACTCAAGCGAGTGGTGGCCGGTATCATTTATCTCGGTGCGATCGCGACGTTGGTGAAAGCGTGGACGACGTAAGAGAGAGCGTGATTCCACTTTTCGATTAAACACCGAAGGCCAATTTAACTACTTGGTTCTAGGCACCTCTTGGAGGTTGAAGGGCACCGGGGTGGCTGTGGGGTTATGGCGTTCGTGGTCGAGATCCGCGTAATGTGGCGATAGTTGCTCCGAGGTGGCTTTCCGGTGCGTCTCTAAAGGTATCGACCAGAGGGTGCCGTTCCAAAGTCGCCTGGACAGCGCCTCGTTGTTTGCCTGTACCACGGCCGTGAATAAGCCTAATTTCCTCAAAACCGGCCTTATACGATTCCCGAACATACTCGTTTACGACAGCGCAGATGTCTCGTGGCTCGAACGGATGGAGGTCGAGAGTGCCCTCGATCGGCACAGGATGCGCCAGTTTGAGGGCTCCGGGGCGGTCGATGAAATATCTGTCTCCGGAGGTGTTACGTCGCATCAGACCGTTCGCTGGACGGGTCGTAGATAGTGGTGACCGACGTTGTGATCCCCCCGCGCACCGAGAAATTTCCGACCACCGTCATCCGTCTTGGGTGGCAGGCCGCAACGAGATCGTCGAGGATCTGATTGGTCGCCGCTTCGTAAAAAATCCCGCGGTTCCGGTACTCGATGAGATAGTATTTCAGCGCTTTGAGTTCAACACACAGCTTGTCCGGCACGTAGGTGATCCTGATTTCGCCAAAGTCTGGTAGCCCTGTCTTGGGACATATTGACGTAAACTCTGGACAGTGAATGGCGATTTCGTAATTGCGCTCAGAGCGTGGGTTAGGAAATGTATCGATCGTGGCAGCTGGCATGTCAAGAGATTTTAGCATTGTCGTGCCAGATGGTCCGTGATGGCAAAATCATGTCATCATTGACACTGAGAGAACCACAGGCTAGGATGCCACGGTTTTTGGTTTTGGCTGCGACAGTCGCTCGCGCGCGCGACGGTCGTTGGGTGCTCTTCGCGCGCTTGAGTCAGGGGGACGCCGATGGCCGATGCCCGAAGGATGGGTAAGTCTGAGCTCTTCTCGCATTTTGCGGAAAAGTTCGAGATCAAGCGAGCGCAGGCTCGTGAGTTTTTTGATGAGTTAAATTCACTCGCTGAGTCTGAACTAAAGCGAGCGAATGAGTTTGTGCTACCTGGGATGTGCAAGTTGGTGGTGCAGAACCGGAAGGCCCGACAGGGACGTAATCCCGCCACGGGCGAGACCATCCAGATTCCCGCGAAGACCGTTGTTAAGGCTCGCATTGCGAAGCAGTTGAAAGACTCCGTTCTGCCGGGAAAGAAATAACCGGGCGAGCGCTAGGATCCACCGCGACCCCCCCCCCATTTCAGCCGCTTTTTAAGGGTCTTGAGCTGGTTGGGGGCCGCGGCGCACTCGCGTCCTCACTACGTCCAGCCTAGCCTCGACCTTTGTTTGAGCAGCATTGAAACTTGGTCCGGTAGCCCTATCGCATCTGGGTCGGACCCCACTGTTTCTGTCGAATGGTTGTGGCTCACAGATCCGACTCCGCTTTGTACTCATCACCCATGAGACAACTTGAGGTGCGGTCCCTCGGCACCGTTGGCTATTGTGATGCGCTCACGTTGCAACACGCTCTAGTAGAGGAACGACGCCACGGTCGAGTCTCTGACCTGTTGTTGCTACTCGAGCATCCGCATGTCATTACGCGCGGCGCTGGCGCGCGCGAGTCCAATGATCATGTCTTAGTCGATCGGTCTGCGCTGGATGCTGAGGCTATCGATATTGTCGATACAGGTCGTGGCGGCGACGTCACCTATCATGGTCCCGGGCAACTTATTGGTTACCCGATTCTCGACCTCAAGCCCGACCGATGCGACGTGCGGCGCTACGTCCGAGATCTCGAGGAAGTCATGATCCGCACGGCGGCTGCGTTCGGTATTGTTGCGGGGCGGGTTAACGGTCTCACTGGTGTGTGGGTGGGCGAAGCGAAGCTTGGTGCCATTGGTGTCCGGATCTCACGCTGGATCACTAGTCACGGTTTTGCTTTCAATGTCTCTCCAGACCTGTCTCGATTCGAAATGATTGTGCCGTGTGGGATCGTTGATAAGAGTGTGACGTCGCTTTCTGCACTGCTCGACCAAGAGTTAGTTCTCGCTGATGTTGAAGCTGCGGTCGTGACCAGCTTCAGCGAGGTCTTCGGTCGAGCGGTCCGCACAACCGCCCTTGTATGATGATCCAAACGCCGTGAGTTTACTGGTCCGTATACCGTCTGTTATCCAATCTGGCCTCCGAGTGTGCATTAGTGCCGATGATGGCTAAGATGAGTATAGAGAGAGAGTTGGAGGCTGTAATCTAGTGAAATGACTGACACACCGCAACTGACCGACAAGGTCGCTATCGTCACGGGTGGTTCGAGTGGTATCGGCTTGGCCATTGCAGCGGCGTTTCAAGCTTGTGGCGCAAGCGTCATGATCGGCGCACGGGACGAAGCGAGGGTCGAACGGGCGATACAGGACCTGTCGATGGGCACGGACCGCGTGTGTGGTGCGGCATTGGATGTACGCGACCCCCGTCAGGTCGAAGACTTTATAACGCAGGCGGTCAAGCATTTCGGAGGCCTCGATATCCTAATCAACAACGCGGGTGTTGGTGGCTATACGAAGATCGTCGATCAGTCACTGGAGGAATGGCGTAGCATCATCGACACCAATCTATCCGGTGTCTTTCACTGTTGCCGCTCAGCCATTCCACATCTCAGGCGACGCGGTGGCGGGTTCATTATCAACATTAGTAGTCTTGCAGGTAAGAACGCGTTTCCCATGGGGGGCGCTTACTGCTCCTCGAAAGCCGCCCTCAATATGTTCAGCGAAGTGTTGATGCAGGAGGTTCGGTACGACGATATTCGAGTCAGTTATGTAATGCCTGGTTCGGTGACAACGGCTTTCGACGGAGGACGGGCGCATGCAGGCTCTGAATGGAAGATGACAGCCGAAGACGTTGCTGAAGTGGTGCTCGATATTGTGTCCATTAATCGGCGGACGCTGGCTAGCAGGGTAGAGATGCGACCTTCGAAGCCCAAGAAATGAGTTCCTGAGGCACAACATGGACGAACAGGGGGCATTGAGTTATTGCAGTTGACCTCGGTTCCTAGTTACTTCAGCCCTGCGTTATAGTTTCGCCCTTCCAATAAAATCTCCGTGAACTGCTCAACGTCGATATTAGCACCCGACACAATCGCAACCACGGTTTTACCGACGGGCTTGACTGCGCCTTCAAGCAAAGCGGCCACAGCCGCAATGCCTGCACCCTCAGCGATCAGTTGCTCATTCGCGACAAGACCGTAGATGCCCCTACGCAATCCCTCCTCACTCACGACAACCGTGTTGTCGACGAGTTTCTTCACAAGTGCGAATGTAATTGTGGTTGGGTCTAGATTGCCACTTAGGCCGTCGGCGATTGTCTCGCCAACGGTAATCTCAGTAATCCGACCAGCTTTCAGGCTGGTACGAAAGGGGTGCGATACTTCGAGTTCGACGCCAACCACCTGTGTCTCGGGTGCCGCTGCCTTGATGGCGATGGCGATTCCGCTCAGGAGTCCGCCCCCGCCAGTTGGCACCAGAATCGAATGTATGTTCGGGACCTCTTCGAGGATTTCCAGCACGACCGTTCCAGCACCCGCGATGATGTCGGGATGACTATAGGGAGAGATGTAAGTAGCGCCGCTCTCTATAGCGAATGTCTTGGCTAGCCGTTCCGCATCGTCGTAGGTCGGCGCCGTATCGCGTAGGTCGGCACCGTGGTGACGAATTCCATCACGCTTGGTTTTGGGGGCGTCGTTTGAGGTAAACACCGTTAATGCGACGCCGAGGCGCTCAGCTGCCCATGCCATAGCTCGTCCATGGTTCCCGGCTGATGCCGTCACGACACGCGGTGCCACCGCGTCAGAATGTTCGAGTAGCGACGCGAGTGCGTTGACCGCACCGCGCAGCTTGAAGGAGCCAGTCGTTTGTAACGATTCGACTTTAAGCAGAATTCGCCCACCGGTTATTTCCGAGAGCCATGGTGATTGGGCCAACGGTGTTCGCCGGATATATTTAACGATTCGATTTCTCGCCGCCGTAATGTCATCGAGTGAAATCGACATGAAAGTGCCGCAATTCTATACTCTAAAGATGCGCGCGCGCGGAGTGACTTATGCTACTGGAAAGCCGGACTGTTGAGCCGTTCTTTAAGAACGGGTTCGTGCTGGGATGTGAAACCTCCCAGGAAGGCGTCATCATCGATCCCGGCGATGAAGTAAATGATCTATTGGCTATTGTTGAGCGAACCCAGTTGGCTATTAAATACATCCTACTGACTCACGCTCACGTCGACCACGTCACTGGGGTTGCGAAGTGCAAGGAAATGCTTGATGCTCCAGTCTGTCTGCATCGAGACGACCTGTTTTTGTACAACGGAGCCGTGCAGCAGGGTGCTCTGTTTGGTCTACGGGTCGACCCGCTGCCTCCGATTGACCACTATTACGACGAGGTCGGTCCCTTCCGCTTTGGCCGGTACGAGGCGGTCGTGCATCACACGCCGGGTCACTGTCCCGGCGGAGTCTGCCTGCAGGTGGGAGAGGCCGGCACGTCAGGGCAGATGTTGTTTGTTGGCGACACTCTTTTCGCTGGGTCAATTGGCCGGACCGACCTGCCTGGAGGCGATCACGCGCTCCTGCTCAGGACGATTAGAGAAGTGTTGCTGCCGTTTGGCGATGAAGCTGAAGTCTACCCAGGTCACGGCCCGAAGACGACCATCGGGCACGAACGCCAGACGAATCCATTTCTCGTTAGTAGGACCTGACGTTTCTCAGTCTTTAGACTCGTTGTTGATGACTGATTAGTAGTAATAGACCAAGAAGCCCTAAGGTGCCGATTCCTCAGATATTGTTAGCTCAACTTGGCCGATGCGCAGCGTGTCACCCGAGGTAAGCATCTTACGTTTAACCTGCTGCTCGTTGACGAAGGTGCCGTTTGTGCTGTCGAGGTCTTCGACTTCAAGACGGTCGTTCGTGCTGATGAGCCGGCAGTGCAAACGAGATACAAGAGTGCAGTCGAGCGTAAAGTCTGCTGTTGGGGCGCGGCCGATTGTCTTCATCGCGCCGGGCATGACCCGCAAGGTGGCAGGAGTGGTTGTTGTGATTTCTGACAGCAACTCCACTTTGACTTTCAGTAACCACATCGACTGAACCCGCTCAGGCCTCCTTAATGGCCGAGATTAGATCCAAAGCTGCTTTCTTACCGTCAGAAAAGAGCATGAGTGTCTTGTCAGCAGCGAAGAGTGGATTTGGAATACCAGCGAAGCCAGGGCTAAGGCTACGCTTGATGACAACCACAGTACGCGCCTTGTCTACTTCGAGAATCGGCATTCCAGCGATTGGGCTAGCTGGGTCGGTGTTCGCGACCGGATTGACTACATCGTTGGCTCCGATGACGATAACAACATCAGTCTCAGCGAAGGTAGGGTTGACGTCATCCATTTCACGAAGTTTGTCGTAAGCGACGTCGGCTTCGGCTAACAGGACGTTCATGTGACCGGGCATCCGACCAGCCACTGGATGAATCGCGAACTCCACCTCGGCACCTTGCGACTCGAGTAGATTCGCGAGATCGCGAATGGCATGCTGGGCCTGTGAGACCGCAAGACCGTACCCGGGGACGATCACCACCCGCCGTGCTGAGTCAAACAACATCGCGACTTCCTCGGGTGACGCCGACTTGACCCGGCCCGCGTAGACTTCATCTGCCGAGGTGCCGCCGCCTTCGACTTCTGGCCCGATTGCGCCTGTGAGGACGTTGGTTAGGGATCGATTCATTGCTTTGCACATGATCCGCGTGAGAATTAGACCAGACGCGCCAACGAGCGATCCCGTAATGATGAGCACGTTATTATCGAGGACGAAACCGGTCGAGGCTGCCGCTAACCCGGAGTAAGAGTTGAGCAACGCGATCGCAACCGGCATGTCAGCACCGCCGATTGGAATAGTGAGCAGTATCCCACCGACCGAGGCAAGCGCGACAAGCACCCAATAGAGATTCGTCATCGCCGGGTTGTTCACGATCAGGACGCCTACGGTGAGTGCGCCAATTCCAAGCAATAGGTTCACAAACTGCTGACCAGGGAAGTGCATCGGCTTACCGGGCAGTACCAACTCCTGCAGTTTGTCGAATGCGACGAGACTGCCGAAGAAAGTAATGCCGCCAATGATCCCGCAAGCGACCGTTGCAACCGTCATTTGGGTGGTTGGTTCGGTTGCGTCAAAGAGCGCCGCGCCAGCGACGAAGACCGAGGCGCCGCCCCCAAACCCGTTCAACAGTGCGACCATTTGTGGCATCGCGGTCATCTGAATCTTTAACGCGAGCGTGGCGCCGATCCCACCACCGATGACGATACCAGTGAGGATTACGCCAATCCCCTGGAGACCGCTCCCAAAAACATCGCGGGTTGCCAGTGTGGCGATTATTGCCAGCAACATGCCAGTCGCGCCGTAAAGATTCCCACGAACGGCGGTGCGCGGGTGGGTTAACCCTTTGATGCCAAGGATGAACAGAACCGACGCGGCGAGGTATGTCAGGTTAATAACAGACGAATCCAAAGCGTCAATCCTTCTTCTTAAACATTTCAAGCATACGGTGGGTGACGAGGAAACCGCCGACGACATTCGTGGCGGCCAGCACGAGTGCGCAGAAGCCGAGGGCGGTCGTTAGCGTGTTTGGTGTTGTAGCAGCGATCATCGCGCCGATAATCGTGATGCCCGAGATCGCGTTAGAACCAGACATTAGCGGCGTGTGAAGTAGCGGAGGCACCTTCGTAATGATCTCGAAGCCGACAAAAACCGCGAGCAGGAAGATGGTAAGGAGCGGAATGAAAGCGTCCATCAGGCGCCGGTCCTTTCGTTGTCAATCGCGGGAGTGATAGTGCCGAGGAGTTCACGCAGTCTTGAGTTGACAACCTCGCCATCGCGCGACACCAGCGTCTCCTTGGTAATTTGATCCTCCAGGTCCAAGACGAACTTTCCGTCGTCGATTAAGTGAAGCAGAAAGGACGTGATGTTTTTTGCATACATCTGACTAGCGTGATACGGCACGCTGGCAGCCACATTCGTCGGACCGAGTAAGGTCACACCGCGGTGCACCGTCGGTTGGCCAGCCTTGGTCAGTTCACAGTTGCCACCTTGCTCGGCTGCGAGGTCGACAACGACAGACCCGGGTGCCATTCCATCGACCATCTCCCTAGTGATGAGGATGGGAGCTTTTTTCCCCGGGACTAGCGCAGTGGTAACCACCACATCAGCACCAGCGACCACTGCAGCCATTGCCTCTTGCTGGCGTTGATAGAACGCTTTGTCCTGAGTTTTAGCGTAGCCGCGTTTGTCCTCGCTATCCGCAGTCTTAAGATCAAGTTCGACGAATTTTGCGCCAAGGCTCTCGACCTGTTCCTTGACTGCCGGACGAACGTCATACGCCTCGACGTTGGCTCCGAGCCGCCGGGCGGTGGCGATTGCCTGTAAGCCAGCTACACCCGCGCCGAGAATAAGGACCCGTGCTGGTTTGACTGTACCGGCAGCAGTCATCAGCATCGGGAACATGCGAGGTGCTGTATCTGCTGCGAGCAACACGGCTTTGTAACCGCTCACCGTAGCCATCGATGACAGCACATCCATGCTTTGGGCACGCGTGATGCGCGGGATCAACTCGAGCGAAAATGCCGTTACCTGACGCTCAGCGAGTGCCTGGGCCGAGTCAAGTGCGGTGAGTGGCTCCGAGAGTCCGATGATGACTTGACCCTGCCGCAACAGATCGAGGTCTACTCGGCCTGCTTCTGGGTTTGCACCCAGAGTACGAACCTGGAGCACGATGTCGGCATCGGCGAACAGCTGGCCGCGATCACTTGCTAGCTGTGCGCCCTTGTCAAGGAACGCTGCATCAGGAAATCCTGCCTCGTCGCCGGCGGAGGCCTCAGTAAGGATGTGAAGGCCAGCTTTTGTGAGTGAGGGAATGACTGAGGGAACGATGGCAACACGCCGTTCGCCAGGAAACGTTTCTTTAGGGATTCCGACGATCATGAATTTGTGATCTCATACGTTAAAGATGCGACCAACTTCAACCAAGCATTATACGCGCCTTCCAATCCCGAGGGCCACTCGTTCGTCGCCTACGCGTCAACGGCGAGAGGGCATGACCTTGTGTAACTTCTCACCGAGGGCGGCAATTAACTCAGCACTGACCGACCGTGTCTCAAGCGTTGGATATCCGTTAACCTCACCCGTCACGGCTGGGACCAAAAGGTGGTTTAGGGCGTCGAAGCGGACCAATTCAGTTGCTACCCTCCGGTCCCGTGCTAGGCCCATCTCGAGCAGGCGGTCTGCGTGTCCTGGAACGATTTGCCGGTCGAGACCGCCGTGAATGACCACCATTGGCTGGCGTAGGTCCTGAATGACGTCGGCCGGCCAGAAGTTGAGGTAACTCGAAAACCACGGCGTGTCAGCCTGCTTGCGCATGTCAGGCGGAATATCATCCCAGCCATCGCCCGTCAGGACCGCATCGTGAATCCGTCGCTGTAGCTCCATCTTACTCAGTCGCTCCTCGTCGCTGATCTCCATGCGTACGAGCGTTTGTCGCTGCTGTTCGAGGACGAACTCCACACCGCGTGTCGACGGAACCGCCACCAATCCGAGGGCAGTAATCCTGCGCTCCTTCGCTGCGGTTAGCATGGCGACCCAACCGCTTTCACCGTAGCCCACTACGGCAATTCGACGCTCGTCTACGTCAGCCCGGTCACGAAGATGACGAATCACCGACCTAACATCTTCAGCGTATTCCGCGAGTGTGATGCTTTCGATCCGGCCGCCGCTCTGGCCGACCCCTCGTTTATCGTAACGGACGACGATGAAACCGGCGTCGGAGAGGCCGCCCGCCAAGTTGCCATAGATTGGCACGCCCGAAGATGTTTCGTCCCTATCGGTTGAATTGGGTCCTGGCACAAGGACAACGGCGGGCCACTCACGGTCGTTATCGGTTTCAGGCGAGGCCGCGGGAGAGAGCTGTGGCCTGGTGAGTGTCGCTGCTAGATTGAAACCCGAAGCGGGGATGTACAGGTCTTCGTCCCCTTCATTTCGCACGGTTTCCTGCCGAGCTGATAGCGAGACGATTTCCTGCCTCGCAATGTCGAGCCCGATCGTTGGCATACTGATACGTAGTAATCGATGCCCAGCATCAGACCAAATTTCGGCATCAAAGGGATTACGACTGTTGAGAAAGGTCACATGATGCCGCTGTGCTTCGACCGTGCCGGCACTTGTGGTGATCCGCTGCTCACTCGTTCGGTTTAATCGGATAGTAATCTCAGCTTGTGGTGCGATATAGGCAGGAATAGCGGTGCCAACCTCGGCTACTGATAGGCGTGCCGCGAGGGCTTCGTACGACGCAAAAAAGTTCGTTGGGAGGACGATAGTCCCGGCTGATAAAGCGTCTACTTTACTGCTGGTCTCGCTACCTACGAGTATATCGCTCGTCGCACTGGTTTCCGTGAATGTTGTCTGCACCCTGTAAGGCTCACCGGCAAGCGTGGCATCAATGAACAGAGTCTCCGGCCGCCACAAATCGTCGTAACGAATCTCAAACTGTCGAATGGCTAGGTCGAGCGGACCCGACACTCGGCCCGTTGAGTTGATTGTCCAGCCTGACTCGGTCTCCTCCACCCGGATCTCCTCGGTTCCCACGAGAGTGAGCTGAAAAAAGATATTGAACGTAGACTGACCTGGGGTTGGTCTGGGAACTGACTGGTCAGCAGCCGCGAGTGAACACATTGCCGTCGCCAGGAAGGCGACGGTACAATAGGCCGGCACACGCATCACTTCCCAGCATACCATCCTGTGTGTGCGAACTGGTTGGTTACATGGTCAGCGCAACGCTAATCCAGTCCTACGAAAAGCTCCGTGAAACGGCTGGGCTCGTGAGTCTCAGTAATCGGGGCGCGATAAATATGAAGGGCAGCGACTGTGCTTCGTACTTGCAGGGGCTTCTTACGAACGACATCTCGGGGCTGACAACTGGCGCAGGTTGTTACGCTGCTTACCTCACGCCGCAGGGGCGCATGATCGCCGACATGAGGGTTCTGAATCTCGGAGATCGGTTACTGCTGGACGTTGATTCTGCGATGTCTGACACCCTGACCTCTCGGTTCTCAATGCTGGTTTTTTCTGAGGATGTCCAAGTCAACGACGAATCTTCAACTTGGTATTGGGTTGGTGTGCGTGGGCCGGGTGCGGCAGCTTGCCTGGAGCCAATTTTACGGCCGGAGGGAACCCTGTCAGGAAAGAAGGCTGTAACGGCCTATCAAGGTCTCGACAACGGATGGTGGGTGCTCGACGGAAAGCCAGTGCTGGCCGTGAGCAACGATGAGTTGGGTATTCCTGGCATTGACCTCGGTGTTTCAAGTGCTTACAGCGGGCAAATAAATGCGCAGCTTGAGGGTTTAGGTCTTGAGTGGGGGAGTGCTGGCGCAGTGGAGGCGCTCCGGGTCGAGGCCGGCACGCCTCGGTTCGGCGCCGATATGGACCAAGACACGATTCCGCTTGAGGCCGGTATTGAGGCACGGGCCATCAGTGAAACGAAGGGCTGCTATGTCGGTCAGGAGGTTATCATTCGAATCCTGCATCGTGGCAAAGGACGCGTCGCACGACGTCTAGTCGGCCTGATATTCTCACAGGACCACACGACGGAATCCTTGTCGGGCCAGTCCGTCTACGACGGTCATGAAACAATTGGTCGAGTGAGGAGCGCAATCTCGTCGCCGCGACTCGGTCGACAGATTGCCTTAGCTTATGTTCAGCGTGCGTACACGGCGCCGGGTGCACGTGTCGAGGTAGCGGACGGTGAGCGTCGGGTCGCTGCTGAGGTTACGGAACTTCCGTTCCCACCTTCGTTAGCCTGACGATTAATGCTTTATCGGCGAGTGGAAACTCCAGTGTGGCTAGTTCACGTCGTTTGACCCAACGGATCCGCTGCTTCAGCATCGAACGTGGTTTCCCCTTTAGTTGGCAATGGTAAAAGTGTAGACATACGGTCCTGTCGGGATAGGCGTGTTCCACGCAGTCGATTTTTTTGCCAATCTCAACCTCAACGCCTAGCTCCTCGCGCATTTCCCGTCGCAGTGCATCTGTGAGCGATTCTCCAGATTCCAGTTTTCCGCCAGGAAACTCCCAACACCCCCCTAGATGATCGCCCGCCGCACGTTGCGTAACCAGGAAGTGATCACGTTGTTCAACAACCGCCGCTACCACATCAAGGGGTACGCTACTCATTTCTTGCGTTGTCCCGCAGGACGACTGTCGATTGGCCCGGTACGACATGCGGTGGCCATGGGGCAGGAACGGCATCGAGGCCGTCGCGCTGTACACACTGTTGCGCCAAAATCCATAAGGCCCTGGTTGAAATCGAATACGTGTCGCCGAGGTAGCAGCACCCTAGCCAGACTCCAGAGATGGCGCTGCAAGGCATGGGCACGCAGGTCGCCCGTGCCGACAAAGAACCGGTACAGGACGCGCGCCACGTTGGTGTCAAGAATCGCCGCCCGGCGGCCGAAGGCGAAACTTAGGATCGCGCCGGTTGTGTAGGCACCTATCCCTTTGAAAGATCGAAGCGTCGTCTCGTCATCGGGCAGGGCACCTCCGTACCGTAGCACCGATTCCCGTGCGATAGCGTGCAACCGCCTGGGCCGAATGTTATATCCGAGTGGATACCAAGTGCGGATTACGTCCCGGGGTCTTGCCGCCGCGAGTGCTTTAAGCGTCGGATATTTCTTGAGCCACTCCTTATACTTCGGCATCACTCGGTCGACTTGCGTCTGCTGCAGCATGATCTCCGATACGAGAATGCGATACGGATCGCGCGTTCGACGCCAGGGCAGGTCGCGGCCGTGTTTCCAGTACCATGTGAGAAGCTGACGCCGGAACTTCTGTCGGTCCACTGGGGCCGGCAAGGTCAAACGCAAGAGGCTACGCTCACTGGTCATCGTTTTCGGTGGCCGGTCGATGTGCCAACGCTGGCACTATAATTGCGCTGTGTCGATCTACACCCGTAGCGGTGATGACGGAGAGACCGGTCTTTTTGATGGTGCCCGTCTGTCGAAGTCCGATCCGCGGATTGAGGCCTGCGGGGAGGTTGACGAGTTGGACGCAGTACTTGGGCTGGTGCTCGCCCACCTGACTGAGCCAGACCTGATTGAGATCACCACGCATGTGCAGCGCGACCTTTTTGCGATTGGTGCGCGATTGGCCGACCCGCGACGCCGGATAGCCGAGCGGATTACGAAGGTCGATTTGGATGGTCGAGCCGTGGAACGGCTGGAGTCGTGGATTGATCGTTTCGACGAAGAATTGCCTGAGATGCGGCAATTCATTCTGCCTGGCGGCACGCCGGCTGGAGCAGCACTGCACTTGGCGCGCTCCGTATGCCGCAGAGTAGAGCGCCGGATTGTTGCATTGGGAAGCGATGTTGTCGAGCGAGCGGTACGGGTCTACATTAACCGACTGTCCGACCTTCTCTTCATGCTCGCCCGGGCCGTGAACACACGTGCGAAGATGCAGGAGATCGAGTGGTAAGCGTTCAAACGGGCCCGGTTGCGTCATCCCGCTCCACGAGATCCAGCTTCACGCAATCGAAAATTCGTCGGGCTAACTCTTGAGAAATCCGTTCTCGGATTGCGCCGCATTCTACAAGCGTTGTCTCACCGATTGTCTCGATGGCTACGTCCCATCGATCATGCGCGATACCCTCAGAGCGGTCCTCAAAGGCAGTCGGCATTGCCTTCAGCGACGATTGAAACCGTTTAGATTCGTAGGCCGCGATCGGAGATCCGTTAATCAGCATGCGCACAGCCGTAGTGCGTCGTTTGTCGATCGTTGCATCGCGGTAGAAAAAGGCATTGTCATCTTCACTGAAGAGCGTCATGTCGGTGCCGGATGGAAGTTCAGCAACAACGCGCCGGCCGTGCTGGTGCTCGCGCCGGCGTTGCGCCTGACGGCGTTTACGCAACATGTGGAGTGTTGAGCCGAGGCTCACTGCGGTGACGAGCAGCAGTGCGGCGAAAGCGGCGGCAATGAGATCTCGCATCAATGTTTGCCGTAGATTTAAATTTCTGCCGCACTGGTCTCGGCCGCAACCGTCAGCCCGAGCCGCTCTTTGTCGGCATCGGTTAAAAGGTGATGTTCGGTCATGGGATCAAAATCACACACCGCGATCTTTTCCAGTGTTGCCATGTAGAGCCGGATAATCAACTGCAGCACAAACATTCGGTCGGCAGGCAGTTGTCCTTTGAGAGGTGTAAGTTGTGCTTCACCCGCACGTCGCCATGAGTCTGCCCGTCCCGCCAGGTCCTCGACTAACGCCTTAAGGGCCGGGCTAGCATGTTCCCGTCCTAGGTCTTCTAGCAGTGTTGCCTCGGTCACGCGGTGCGTCGCCATGTCGTCGCCGGCCAGATAGACTAGCCCTCGCTTACCAGTGGTTAAGTCTTGGCGGAGATCTCGCAGTACATGGCTCACATACGCGAACAGCCCGAGATTGTAGCCGCAGCCCTGTAGGTCGAAGTCTGCCGGGATGCGAAAGACTCCATCAGTGCCCTGTTCCGCTGTGATCAGGTAGAGGTAAATGGTTGTCGGTGCCACCGTCGCGCCACGGGCATAACGTAAGAATTCCTCAAAGGTTTGAAATCTGTCACGCTCGAGATCCCTCTTCATAGCATCGAAAAAAGCACTCCAAAGCGAAGGTTCTACTGGGAACCGTGCGATGCCCCGCCCGAAAGCGTCTAGAACATCAGCTGCACGCGGCTCTTTGGTCGCCTGGAGCGCGGCACGGTTTGGTGGCCGATCGGTTAGCGCCGCAGAGACCGTGTCCTCCCATGCGAGAAGAATCCGCTGTGTATGAGGCACAGCATTGCTATTCAGGCCCTCGGAAAGGACTGCATCGACGCAATCGTCGACGAGTCTCATCACCGCGTAAAGTGCACAGAACGCTCGGTAACGTTCGATCTCGGTGAAGAAACAGCTTGCCCGATAGAGGTTGTTAAGGTCCTTGGCGGCGATCGTCTCGGCGATACTGTCCGTACCGGTCAGCGAACCCGGGCGCCAGAACTGTTGAGGGATTCTGGTCATGCAGGATCACTCCACGCAGGTAACGCGTCAGGCCGTCCGAAACTCGACTGGAGCAGTTGCCAAAGAAATCTTGGATTTAACAGGTGATTTCTTGGACCGGCGTGGCCGATAAGCCCCATGAGTTGTCCAGCCCAGCGGCTATCATGCTTGGCGCGCGCAACTAGGTTCTCCAGTAGTCGCTGATTTCCGTGGACATGCTGCAGGAGTCTGCCGGTTCCGAAGTCAACCATGAATCGTCGCCGCCACGCCAGCTCGTAACCACGTAGTGCCTGGCTCGTCGCACGCCAATCAGCTCTAGTGATTGCATCATGAACCGCGCGGGCAGCTAGAAGCCCGCTGGTAAGTGCGTTATGAATCCCATGCCCGGTAAACGGATCGACGAATCCCGCCGCGTCACCGACGAGCAGAACTCCATCGGCTACAGTTCGACGCCTCAGGCTGGCCGATGGCAATTGCCAACCCTTTAGCTCTTGGGTACAAGAAAGGCTAATTCGGGAACCAATCATCCGGGTCAGATGCTGAATTAGCTCACCACGGGTCGGACGGTGGCGTGCGTCGAAGAGCCCGACGCCAACGTTAGCGCGATGTGTCGACACTGGCACGATCCAACAGCAACCGCGCTCGAACTGGCCGTTGGTAATCACTTCGAACCGAGGTGCTGACGCTGTGTGGTCGGTGTAGGCGCGCAGCGCAACGCTATAGCGGGGCTGTGTGCCGAACATGGGCGCGAGACCCCGACTTGCCGCGACTCGACTAAAGGCACCATCTGCGCCAACGACAACGGGAGCACAATAGGTAACACGATGGCCACGCTGCTTCACCTGCAGCACGTTCAGTTGCTTGGTGGAGTCCCAGTCGACCCGCTCTAGGAGTTGATTCTCTCGTAGTTGAGCCCCACAGCGCTCAGCGTATCGAGCTAGGCGTTCATCAAGGATGCGCCGGGGCAGGATTCGCCACAGGTGTTTCCGTCCGTGTAAATCAACAAAATCAGCACCTACTCGAAGCCCGCTACCCGTAGTGAAGTTGCACCCCTCGATGGTGAACGCGTCTGGGGCCAGTTCGTCTAGACTCGTGCCCAGCATCGTCATCGCTGTGGCAACTTCTGGAAGTAGAACGTCACCGCAGACTTTGTCACGAGGAAACCGTCCTGCCTCGAGTAAGAGGACCCTGTGTCCCAACTGGGCGAGCGCTGCCGCCGTGCCGCTGCCGGCCGGTCCAGCGCCAACCACGACGGCGTCAGCGTCCCACGTTGAGGAGGATGAAGCAGATTGTGGCATTTGGGACACGGCTGCACACAAGGGAGAAAGCCGTGCCTGAGTTTCCCATGATTTACTTGTGTTGACAACGATCGGCAGTGGGCGACCGGATAGCGTTTGTTACTTATTGAGTAGCCAGTTACGATTTGTATGAATCAGGTAAACATTTCAATGAAGTCAGTCATTATTCACTACCAGGAAATTGCACTCAAGGGCGGCAACCGTCCTTGGTTCATTGCACGACTGGTGCGCAATCTCCGTGCACTCACAGCCGATTTAGGAGTCACGAAAGTGCGGTCCCTTATGGGTCGTATCAAGCTGGAACTCGGTCCGACAGCCGAGTGGGAACCGTTAGCTGAACAGTTGCGCTTAGTATTCGGGATTGCCAACTTTGCCCAAGCTGGGCACGTGCTGGGGGGTGACCTGGACAAGATTGCGGATGCAGTAGTGGCCGACCTGGGCGATCGGCAACCCGGGTCGTTTAGAGTATCGGCGCGCCGTGCTGACAAGCGGTATCCGCTCACCTCGCCGCAGATCGAGCGAGAAGTTGGGGGCAGGATCAAGGAAGCGAAGGGTTGGACGGTAAATCTGTCGGCGCCAGACCTGACAGTATATCTGGAAATGCTGACTGACGAAGTGTACTACTCGTTCGGCAAGCAGCAGGGCGCAGGGGGGCTTCCGAGTGGCGTGAGTGGTCGCGTCGCGTGCCTTCTTTCAGGCGGCATTGATTCACCCGTCGCGGCCTACCGCATGATGAAGCGTGGCTGTGAAGTTCATTTCATCCACTTTCACAGCTATCCGATTCTTTCGAAGGCATCGCAGGACAAGGTGCGTGAAATCGCTAGGCTGTTCACGCGGTCGCAGTTGCGATCCCGCCTCACCATGGTTGCCTTCGGAGAAATCCAACGGCAGGTCGTTCTTACCGTCCCGCCTCCTCTACGGGTGATCATCTATCGTCGTCTGATGTTACGTATTGCGGATCGCTTGGCGCATAAGACACGCGCTCGCGCAATCGTGACTGGCGAGGTTGTAGGGCAGGTTGCGTCACAGACTCTTGAGAACTTAGCGGTGATCAACGCAGTGACTCGCTTGCCCGTACTCCGACCGCTAGTTGGCCTCGATAAGAACGAGATCACGGACGAGGCACGGTCTCTTGGCACATACCCAATCTCAATCATACCTGACCAGGATTGCTGTCAACTTTTCACACCAAAGCACCCAGCGACCCGGGCTACAGTGGTAGAGACTGAGGCTGCGGAAGCTACTCTACCGATCGATGAGATTGTCGAGAGTGCTATTGCTGAAGCGATGGTTGAACATCTGAGCTTTCCGTCGAAACAACCTTAGGGATGCGCTCAACCTATTTTTCATCAAATCCGTGGCGATAGAGATGCCCATCGAAATAATCGCGCAGTGCTTCTTGGGTACTGCGAAATGCCAAATTGTGCCATGGGATCTCGTTCCGTGAGAAGCGGCCGATTTCGAGCGACTCCTCGCAATGGCGTAGAACGCCGCTGACCACTGTGGCAGCGTAGACGATGATGACAGGCGTGCGGCCGGTGTAAGAATAGATATTAATTAATCCGACGAGCCGCACATTGAGATTCGTTTCCTCGAGCGCCTCCCGAGTGGCGGCGGCCGTCATCTCCTCACCACGATCTACGTAGCCACCCGGAAACACCCATTTTCCAAAGCCTGGCTCGATCGCGCGGCGCACGAGTATGATTCGGTCATCTTCCATCCTAATGATCGTGCCGACCGCCACCTTCGGATCGAGGTAGACCACGTGTTCGCACTCCCCGCAAACGAGTCGTTCCGGTTCACCGGCCTTTATTAGTTTCGCTGTAAGCACACTGCTGCACAGAGGGCAGTAACGGTAGGCGTGTTCTTGTGACGGAGTCATCGTCTCAGTGTCTCACCTATTGCTCACGTATAATCGAGGGAATGTCTATCCTCAATGTTGCGCGTATGGGCAACCCCGTGCTTCGTGAGAAAGCTCGGCCCGTTGAACGTTCGGAGTTGTTGACACCAGTCATACAGAAGTTAATCGATGACATGATCCAGACGATGGTTGAGTACCAAGGGATTGGATTAGCCGGACCACAAGTGCACGAGCAGCGGCAAATCTTCGTTGCTGGTATTGAGAATGGCGACGACCCGATGCCTCTCATAGTTGTCGTTAATCCTGTCCTTACGTTGCTTGGTAGTCCGACCGTCGAGGACTGGGAGGGTTGCTTGAGCATTCCGGATCTACGGGGACGGGTACCACGCGCGCCTGAAGTGGAATTGCGTGCACTCGACCGTTATGGTGAACCAATGCAACTTACCGCTCACGGCCTCGCCGCGCGTGTTATCCAGCACGAGACCGACCATCTTAACGGCGTGCTGTTTGTTGATCGAATGCAATCCTTCGACTCGCTCACTCATCTCAATGAGTTCTCTCGATTTTGGAACACAGAGAGAGACTAATCACCACTTTCCTGCTTCTTGGCTTCTGGACCAAAAATAATTCTAGGACCGGAGCCGCTTTTTCTCTGAAGCCCGTTCAGCTTGGAGACGTTCGAGGTCCACGGCCGAATGATCAGCGAATCGCATCGCGGCCGCGATAGCCCGGTGACCTGCCTTTTCGGCAATTAGTCGATGCATTGCTTGACAGACACGTCGATACGCTGGATGTCCCTGCGGGGCACTCCTGAGCTCAATCACGTGCATGGCTTCTCGCGCGTTCATGTGCATGTAAAAGCGGATACGGTATGCCATGGCGACTGCATACGGTGCCACCGCGCCGAGGGTCGCCTTCTGCAGAGCTTCGTGTAGCTCAACCGATGACTCCATGACCTGCCGCCAGTCGGCAAGGGCACCGGCTTCTTCGATTGCTGCTGGTTCGTTGAAGCCGTGGTCGGTTGTCAGATCCTGCCATTCAATGCTGAGCAAACGATGTCTTTGGAGATCGCGAAATGCGCCGTAGTCCGATAGCACATCGAAACGGTAACCAGTGCGCTCAAATGCGCGGCCCGGCTTATGGCGGCGGTTTGTCCTGGCGCCGATGTAGGCTTTTAAGATTGACGCCCGCTCGCTGGCCGACATCTGCCTCGCCATGGCGAGTAGCTGAGAATCTGGCAGGTTTGACACCGCATAGAGTGCGGCAGCGACCACTTTGACCTCGCCGTCTGGATCAAAATCGACCAACGACACCTCATCTCGTAGTTGGGGGTCGATGTCAGCCAATACGGTCATTGATGTTTGTTTTAGGTCAGTCTGCGTAGTGCTTAGATAGTCGCTCCACAGAACGCCTCGGTTGGGCAGGTCAACACGTGTCAGGAACGCAGGGATCACCTTGCGCAGTTCAATTAGCATCATCTCCGCATATCGCTGCATCTCGGTCAGTGGATGTGCGCGCATTTGTAGAAGCAATCTTTCATATGCCTGCCCAGACCCGAAAATGCCCACGTTGGATTGCGTTGCCGCCGGTAAGAGGCCACGTAATGTATCAAGGGCCTTCGCACGGATCGCTGCCCGGTAGACACCGTCCGAATCCTCTGGATCCTTCGGATGCTTGGCCTTGTAGTAATCCTGCATCGGTTCGATCCACCGGTTATAAATTTCGAAAGCGCGATCGAGGGTCCGGACGTACTGAGCGCGCAGTGTCGTCCCGTTAAGTTCTTCCGGGATTAAGTATTTCCAGTGGCCTTGCGGGCGGTCGGTGTAGGGTATGTAGCGTGTTGATTGTTCGAGATACGCTGCGAGCCTACCCCGCTCCAGCACCTTCGTTAGGAGGTTTGAGGCACCCTCACAGGCGATGTGCGCCCCGCCCAACTGAGCGACCGAGTCATCGCCGTACTCGTGGAAAACGCGTGTGTAGAGTCGCTCGGCACGCTCGACGCCAACATCTGGCGCCTGACGGTCGGCTCCGGAAACTTTGTCGGTGAATTCATCGAGAAACAGTCGACGCAGCGATTTTGCGGATCGCGAGTATCGGGCAAAGAGTGCTCCCTTGACGACGTCCGGTAAATTTGTCAGCGCGAACACTGGTCCCTCGAGATTCGTGAAATACGGTTCGAGGAGCCGTCGTTCCTCTGGGGTGAATGATTCGGCAGATGGGCGTTCGTCGGGCACGCCGTATAATAGTCGGGCGGTGCGAGGTTCCGTCAACCTTCCTTCCTCCCCGCGCTAGGTCATGGGTAGTAGCTTTCATCACTCAATCGACGTCAGGTTTCGAGATTGTGATGAGTTTGGCCACGTGAACAACGCGGTTTACTTCACTTACCTCGAAGAAGCACGCTGGGTGTTTTTACGCCACTTGCAGGGCCGGTCCCGCGATCACGGCTTGACCGATAGCGACAGAGTGCCGAAGCAGCCGGGAACGATCCTGGCGCACGCCGAATGTGACTTCCGATCGGAGGCTAAGTATGGTGACGTCCTTGATGTGTTGGTGAAGGTTTCCGCAGTTGGGCGTTCGAGTTTCAGTTACGAATACGAGGTCATCGAAAAATCGAGCAGCCGACTGATAGCAACAGCGAAATCCGTGCAGGTGTCCTACGACGCCGTAGCCAAACGGCCGGTCCCCATTCCCAATGCATTACGCGTTGTACTCGAGGAAACGTTACGGTGATTCCGCAAGAGAGGAATGAGTAGCATGAATCAGATCGTCTACATCTTCGGCAAAGACACGTGACCTTATACCACTGCTGCCCGTGAGGACTATGCCAAGCGGAACATTGAGGTCGATTATGTCAACGTTAAGGAGGACGCTGACGGGTTGCGTCGCATGCTGGAGTACACTGGCGGTCGACGTAAGGTTCCAGTGATTGTTGAGAATGACACGGTCACGACAGGATTTGGCGGCACATGAGGGGTATGATGGCTGCCGGTGGCAGCTTTATTATTGGGCGCCGAAGGGATTAAACGGTGCGTGTCTCTGTCAGTCAAGATTGACAGCTGGCGCGCGCGGCACGATAATTGCCGCTCGGAATCTCGGACCGTCGTAATTATCCTCAGTTGGGAGTCAGGCGCTTTTGTTCTTCAGTCGCATTTTTTCGATCCGCAAGGCGTCGTCGTTTACCCTGTTCACTCAGCATTAGTTCTTCCGCCTACGTCGTTACTCTTCTCAGTCATCTCATTCTGCTTCATAAGCTCGGGGTTCCACTTCCATTCTGTGCTAGTGAATCCCGGTTTGTTTCATGACGAGGTGGTATGCACTATGAGCTGATTCCTGCGCACAACCCCGGGTCCTACACCGGGTCTGGTAACAATACCTATCTCCTTAACGGAAAATCACCTGTGCTGATTGATGCGGGCACCGGTGATTCTCGGCATGTTACAGGCGTCGCCGACGCGTTAGTGCAGTCGCCGAGCACTTCGCTAACGAAGGTTCTCGTGACTCATGGGCACGCCGACCACGCTTCCGGCATTAGCGCACTCATGACAAGGTGGCCAGAGGTTGTGGCCGCTAAGATGCCTTGGCCGGAACGCGACGATCGCTATTCGGTGTTCTGGACTCCAATCGCCGACGGTGATTTGATCCCAGCCGGTGATACAACACTCCAGGCTGTGCACACGCCAGGTCATGCGCCAGACCATCTGTGCTTCTTGGATAGCACTTCCAGGGTTTTATTTACTGGCGACCTTGTGGTTAGCGGAAGTACCGTGATGATTCCAGGAAGTTCCGGGGGCGACCTAGTCGCATATCTCGCGTCACTTCAGCGCGTGCTTTCGCTCAAGCCAACCCGGCTGCTCCCGGCGCATGGGCCCGCAATTGACGATCCAGTAACTCTTGTGCGGCACTACCTTGATCATCGCCAATCGCGTGAAGATCAAATCTTGGCGGCAATCCGAGCCGGTATTGACACAGTGGACGGGCTAGTGTCGCGTGTCTATGGGTTTCTGGAGCCGCAACTCATTCCGGCAGCTCATGAAAGCGTTTTGGCACATCTAAAGAAGCTCCGCGTCGAAGATCGAATCCAAACCGACGCGAACCGTTGGACATCGACCTAAGGTTGTTTGTCCGCTGTTGACTGAACGGCATCACGAAGGTCTATATGAACACCATCATCGATTTTATTCACACGAACCGAGATCGTTACATTGACGAGTTGAAAGCCTACCTAGCGATTCCAAGTATCAGCGCGTTACCCGAGCACGCTGCGGACGTAAGACGCTGTGCAGAATGGACGGCGGAAGAAATGCAACGGGTCGGCTTGGATCACGTTCAGCTTTACGAGACACCCGGCAATCCGATCGTTTGCGGAGAATGGTTGAAGGCTGAGGGTGCGCCCACCATTCTTTATTACGGACACTACGACGTCCAACCAGTCGACCCGCTAGAGCTTTGGGAATCGCCGCCTTTTGAAGCCACGGTGCGAAGTGGCGAGATCTATGCGCGTGGCGCAGCCGACGACAAAGGCCAGGTGTTCATGCACCTTAAGGCGATCGAGGCGCACCTGAGACAAACCTCTAGGTTGCCGGTGAACATGAAGATCGTTCTAGAGGGTGAAGAGGAGGTTGGTAGCGAGAACCTTGATGCCTTCATCCGCGATCGGCGTGATGAGTTGTCCGCCGACGTGGTCGTAATTTCCGATTCCCCGATGTTCGATCGCGGCGTACCGTCCATTTGTTACGGTCTCCGAGGACTCACGTATTTCCAGATTGACCTCCGTGGTACGGCGAGCGACTTACACTCTGGCTCGTTCGGTGGTGCGGTTGCCAATCCGGCTTTCGTATTGAGCCAGGTGCTCGCACAGATGAAAGACCGCGGCGGTCGGGTGAAGGTCCCAGGCTTCTATGATGCTGTACGTCCGTTGCGAGAGGAAGAGCGTGCCGAATTCAAGAAACTACCGTTCAACGAAAAGCATTACCGCAAGGAAATAGGGGCACCCAAATTGTTTGGCGAGAGGGATTACACAACGCTCGAACGTGTATGGGCTAGGCCGACGTTCGAAGTCAATGGTCTTCAGTCGGGCTTCACTGGTGATGGAGCTAAGACTGTTATTCCGGCGACCGCGACGGCGAAGGTAAGTATGCGGCTTGTGCCGGATCAGGAGCCTGATACGATCGCCGAACAGTTTGAGGACTATCTTCGCAAAGTTACGCCGAAGACGGTTACGTTAGCCGTTACACGCATGCATGGTGGGAGGCCTTGGATGACCGAATTTGACAATCCTTATGTGCAGGCCGCCGCCCGTGCGGTCGAGCGAGGCTTCGGACAACAACCTGTGTTTAACCGTGAAGGTGGTTCGATTCCGGTCGTGGCGACTTTCCAGGAGGTGCTTGATCTACCATCGGTGCTGTTTGGGATTGGCCTACCAGACGAAAATGCACACGCGCCAAATGAAAGATTGGATCTCGGTAATTTTTTTAACGGCATCATTGCCTCAGCTTGTTTGTACGATGAGATTGGCCAGCTAACTGGTCACGCGGCAACCGCGGAATCGGGTGGTGGATGACACCAGTCGATAGGTTATGAAGCAAGGCCTGTGCTGATGGTCAAAGGTATCGACCTGCAGCGACTAAGAAGAGCCAATATACCTTCTATAACCCTTTAGTTATTCTAAGTAGGGTCGAAGGCGAAGATGCAACCTCAATCTAACAGCAGCGCCGAGACAAACGTTTCTCGGAGAGAATGGTGGCAAGGTTCGCTACACTAACCGCAGTGGTAGTTAGTTCAAACTTGCCACTCGCCTTCGCAACATCTTGATGTGTTCCCAGATCTGCTCGTGTTCCGTCTGGCGATCCACTGGGACGTCACCGTTTCTGGTTCGCCCCGTAATGTGCAGGTATGCTTCGAGGTCTCTCAGGGCGCCCGAGAAGTCTCGCAGGTGATAGGCCAGCAAGCCACGGTCGCGAAGATCGACGGCGCCAGATGGTTTAATGGCGAGGAGTAATTCAGTCACGTCACGCGCCTGTGGGAAAGAACGTAACCTGACGTACATTCGTTTCAAGTTTTCGAGGACTCGGACGATGATCTGTTTATCACTTGCCGGCTTGAGAAGTCGAAGGTCGAATTCGGCGTCGTCACCGAGATGTTGGTGGAGTAGTTCACGGCAGTCACCCTCGGCCATTATCCTGCCGTTATTGGATGGGTCGATGACAAGTGGCATCTGTTTCCACTCCGATGATTCCGCTTGTAATCGTACTAGGAAGTGACTTGGAAAATTGACTCCCGCCGCACGAACTCCAGCTCGTTGAGCCACTTCAAGGAAGACAATCCCTAGTGTTACCGGAATGCCTGTCCGTCGATCGAGCACCTGATTCAGACAACTGTTTCTGGGATCTTCGTTGTCTGCAGGGTTGCTAGTAAAGCCCCGCTCCCGAAACAGGTAACGGCTGAGGATTTCGAACTGCGCTTGCTGAGTTTTGCCATCTCCGTCCGCTAGCCGCTTCCGTGCCTCGCTACCCATGCGGTCAAGACACTCGAGGGATGGCGTGGGGTTGAGGTGCGGGTGTTCGAGCCTGGCGATGAGCAGTGCTGCGCGTGCGAGGTCTGGAGCTTGGCCGCTGACCGTGTCAGCAAACTCGCGCGCCAGCTTATCAACATTGATCATCTGATTCGAAGTCCATGCATTTCTTTAATTATCCCATTCTCCCGGGAGCCGCTCCCCAGCGAGGACCGCTAATGCCAACTGGTTCTCGAGTGGCGGGAACGGGCAGTCGAAGCGCACGTCATAGTAGCAAAATGGGTGATAGGCGGTATTGAAGTCGAGGTCGTAGATTCCCGTTGGTGTCACCACCAGGTCAAGGTAACGTCCAGCAGGATAAGTCTCCCTGCCATTCGTCAGATCGCCAAATGGCACGAACAGGCTGTTGTTGTTGGATGCTAAGACTTCGACAAAAGCTGACAGCGTGACAGGATTTCCCTCGAGTTGAAATTCTAGGACTCCCACGCGGCGCATTGACCTCCGCTTGCCCGTCGATGTGGGGATTTCGAAGATTGTTTGTTCACTGTCAACGCGGAGCGATGCAGGGATTCGGTAATCGACATCAGGTAAGAAGTAACTTAGTGGAAGAAGGTCTTGACGGCGAGAAACAGGGACTGGGGAATCCGCACTATTTTCAAACGCCTGGTCCTTGGCTGTCCGCGATGCGAGGAGTGTGTCGACGTAGGACAGATCATCCGGTGGAGGAGCACTACAGGCGCTCACCGCAATAAGCACGGCCGCACTCCAGGGTGCGGTGGTTGACCCTCTAGTCATTGCTAAGGCTGAGACAATTGCTTGAGCATCGCGGTTGCGACGGACTGCTCTTTGGAGCCTGGTTCGGCCTCGATGGCCATTTGCAGGTATCGCCGCCCTTCAGACTGGTCACCTGCGGCGAGTGCGATCTCGCCCAGCTTGAGAAGAGGTTTGCTCCATGCTGGATCGGTCTCGTGGGCGCGCCAGTACCAGCCGACCGCACGTTCGGCGCCCTCTAAGGCTAATTGTGTTTCGCCGAAGTTGTAAAGCAACTCACGGTTCAGGCTAAGGTCAAGGTCTAGCTCAGCCGCAAGCACGCCCTGATAGGCTTCTTGTGCCTCGGCGTACTGCGCGATGTTGAGGTAAGAATCACCAATTATTAGCTTAAGTGTTGTGAGTGCCGGGACCATTACGGACAATTTCTCGTAGGCGGCAACTGCTTCCAGGTAGCGCTCAGCAGAATATAGCTCCTCGGCCTGTTGCAACTGTTCCTGCAGATCGGTCGACTTTACATTTGCTAAGGCCCCGAACCGCTCACCATAAGCGCCGCGGGCTAGGAACAAATTTATCTCGGGGTTACGGGCTATCTCTCTGACGCGCCGATGCAGTTGTGCTGGTGTGAAGCCAAGCGCTTTCGCAGTGAACATCCAATTGCCTGGCCGCAGGGTAACAAAGCCAAAATTCCCCCCGGAATCAGTTGTAGCAGTGAAGCTACGGTTACCGTTCTCAGCGGTGACTGATGCGCCTTGGATCGGTCTATTGCTCTCGTCGCGCACTGTGCCAACGACTCGTGTTTGCCCAAAAGCTACCGTGCTAGTGGTAAGCCAGAAGGCCACGCATACAGAGAACAAACAGAAATTCGCTATGGTTTGCATATAACACCTTGATGATATTGGATATCCGACCCCAACCCGTCGGGCGGTTTCACTCAAGGCATCGTGTCTGCCAGTATAATCCAGAACTCTGGTGCCTGTCGGCACCCGAGTATTGCTATGAACCAACGTGGTGTTGTGATCGGACTTCTGCTCGGTGTACTGCTGAACACATCTGAGCTTATTGCTGGCCAGCGTACTGACGAAGCCAGGCTGGCACGAGTCGGTGTACTCGTGCGCGAGGCCATCGATGCGGGACAACTCCCCGGCGCGGTTGTTTTGGTCGGCCGTGGGGACGAGGTCGTCTATTTCGAAGCGTTCGGCGATCGTGCCCTAGTGCCGGCCCGCGAGCAGTTGACGCGTAACACCATCTTCGATCTCGCTTCACTTACCAAGGTCGTTGCCACGACGACTAGCGTAATGCAGTTGGTCGAAGCGGGCCAAATCCGCCTGACCGATCGCGTCGGGACGTTTATTCCAGAGTTTTCACGGTATGGCAAAGAGGGTGTCACCATTAGACACCTTCTAACGCACATGTCTGGTTTGAGGCCAGACCTCGATTTGGCAGATGAGTTTGAGGGTTACGACGAGGCGATTCATCGCGCCACCGAAGAAGTGCTGTTGGCGCCGCCGGGCAGACAGTTCGTTTACAGCGACATAAACTTTTTTCTACTTGGAGAGATTGTTGCGCGAGTTTCCGGACTACCACTTGACCAGTACGTACGAGAACGGATCTTCGTACCGCTCGGAATGGTTGACACGATGTTTAACCCACCAGTTGACGTCGTGCCGAGGATTGCACCGACTGAAGCCTGCCCACCCCTCGGGTGGCCTTGCAACGGACCCAGTTCGGTGATGCTACGTGGAATAGTGCACGATCCGACAGCCCGCCGGATGGGGGGCGTAGCTGGACACGCGGGTCTCTTCAGTACTGCACACGATTTAGCTATTTTTTGCCGCATGTTGCTAGGCAGGGTCGCGATTGGCGGTACGCGTTTACTCGCACCACTTACCCTGGCAAAGATGACCACTGTCGCGACCCCGCAGCACGAACGGAACCGGAGGGGCCTTGGTTGGGACATCGACTCGGTTTTCGCATCGAACCGAGGAGAACTCTTACCCGTCGGTTCGTTTGGTCACACCGGCTTCACTGGGACATCACTCTGGCTTGATCCCACGACCGATACCTACATCATCTTCCTGTCGAACCGCGTGCATCCAGATGGCAAGGGCAATGTTGTTGCTCTCCGTGCTCGCGTGGCTACGGCAGTCGCGGCCGCACTCACCGATGTGCCCCCAACCATAGGCTTCCAAGGGGGTGGCATGACCGGCGTCGACTTTGGTGCGTCCGGAGGCCCTCCTTCGTCGACACCGCGGTCGGTGATGTCAGGTATTGACGTGCTTCGTGCCGACGGCTTCGCTGCGTTACAAGGCCAACGGGTCGGTCTACTGACGAACCACACAGGTCTTGCGCAAGACGGGACCACGACGATTGATCTCTTACATGGTGCTGACAAAGTCGAGCTCGTAGCGTTATTCAGCCCTGAACATGGTATCCGGGGGGTAGAAGATTCGGCCGTGGCCTCTGGCCGTGACAAGCGTACCGGACTGGCGATCCACTCGCTTTATGGTGAGACGCGGCGACCGCTGTCAAGGATGCTCGAAGATCTCGACACCATCGTTGTTGATATCCAGGGCATTGGTGCCAGGTTCTACACCTACATGACCACAATGGCTTATGTCATGGAGGCTGCGGCTCTACATAATCTGACGATCGTCGTATTGGACCGGCCTAATCCAATTGGCGGCGTGGCGATCGAAGGGCCTATTCAGGACGATACGGCGGTGGGTTTCACCGGTTATTTTCCAATGCCCATCCGTCACGGACTAACACTCGGTGAACTAGCTCGTCTCTTCAACGAGCAGCTAGAGATCGGTGCCGAGCTGACTGTTATTGAAATGACGGGCTGGATGCGGGACGCTTGGTTCGATTGGACCGGCTTGCGATGGGTGAACCCATCACCGAACATGCGTAACCTAAATCAGGCGGCACTCTATCCGGGTATTGGTGCGATCGAAGGCACGAACGTCTCGGTAGGACGCGGCACAGATGCGCCCTTTGAGCAAATCGGTGCGCCCTGGATTGACGGTGTTGAACTAGCAGAACATCTCAACGCACGGAGTCTCTCGGGCATCCGTTTCTATCCTGTGGCGTTCACGCCAGAGAGTAGTAAGTACGCCGACCAACAGTGCGGCGGTATTTACATGATTGTTACGAATCGAGACCTGCTGCGGCCTGTACGTGTGGGTCTCGAAGTGGCAGCCGCACTGTACCAACGCTATGGTGACATTTTTGAAATTGACGCAGCTGCCCGTCTCTTTGGATCGCGTGACACGCTAAACCGTGTTAAGGCCAATGAAGACCTTTCGGCTATCGCGCAAAGTTGGGTCGCTGACGAAGCCGCCTGGCGCCGACTACGAGCGCCGTATCTACTGTATTACTGAGCTGCTAGTAGCTTGGTACCTACTCTTGGAATCAAGTATCGGTCTTGGAACAACAGCAAAGAAGGGTGCCTGGAGCACGGCGGCTTAGGTCGGTAGCATGTATAGCATTCCATAAACGACGACCCCGGTAACCGAAACGTAAAGCCAGATCGGAAACGTCCAGCGCGCGATCGCTTTGTGACCTATATCATCGCGCCGGAGGCCGCGGCGTAGAGTCACGACCGCCATCGGCACGACGGCGATGGCTAGGACAACGTGGGTTGCCAGAATAACAAAATACACGACACGAATTATCCCGGTACCCGTGAATGCCCGAGATCCTATGTTCACGTGGTAGATGACGTATGAGACCAAGAACAGCACTGACATTGAGAAGGCGGCTAACATTAGGGCGCGATGCCTGACGACATTACCCTTACGGATCATGACATAAGCAGAGACCAGCAGTATCCCCGCGAGGGCGTTCAACGTGGCGTTGAGCAACGGGAGATCTGAAATCTCTAACATCGATGGTTTCCTCTACAGATTAGCGGCCTCGTTTGCTGCGCACGAACAGAATGCCTATTGCAGCTGTTGCGCAACCAAACACGAAGACTACGATCAAAGACATCGCGAATGACGGTAGCCCTCCCCCTGTTACGGAGGTCCCTCCTGTCAGAACTACCCGTAATGCCGTGACTCCGTAAGTCATTGGATTGGCCCACATGATTGCGCGGATCCACCATGAGGCGCCCTCTGCAGGAAAGACTGCTCCCGACAAGAGCCACATCGGTACCAGCACTAGATTCATGACGGCGTGAAAACCCTGCGTAGAATCAAGCTGCCACGCAACCAGAAAGCCTAAACCGGTCAGTGCGAAAGCCAGCGTGAGTAGTGCCACGACGAGGGGCAGTATCAAGTCGGCTCGGAGATCAATGCCAGTGGCAGGTGCGAGCAACAGAAAAAGCATCGCTTGTATTACAGCGAGCGTGGTGCCGCTGAGAATTTTACCCACGACGATGGTTGTCCTCGGCACCGGCGCCACCAGCACTCCTTGTAAAAAGCCTTCACGTCGGTCTTCAATGACTGAAATCGTTGAGAAAATGGCGGTGAAGAGCACAATGAGCGCAAGCGTGCCTGGAAAGAAGTATTGCAGATAGTTCACTGGTGCGTCGGCGTTGACGCGAAATGACGACCCTAGTCCGGAACCCAGCAGCAGCCAGAAGACGACCGGGGTACCGAGTGCGCCGATAACTCGACTGCGCTGCCGGTAGAATCGGATAATGTCGCGGGCCCACAAGCTATAGGTGGCAAGTAGCATTGCGTTGGCTTAATGCAATTGCTCGCCGGTGTAGTGAATGAACACGTCTTCAAGCGTTGGTTTGCCGAAGGTGATCGTATCAATCTCACCGGGAAATGCTTCGACGAGCTCCGGGACAAATTCATGCGCTTGCGCGCGTTCCAACCGGAGAGCTTCATCGATGATCTCTACGTGCTGGTCAAAGCGTTGGGTAACTTTCTGCGCTAGTGACGAGAGGTCCTTACCGGTGACGAGAATCATATCGCCCCCGATCTCTGATACCAGCGCTTCCGGAGTACCTGATGCGACTAATCGACCTTTATGAAAAATTCCTACACGGTCGCACTGCGCGGCTTCGTCCATCAAGTGCGTGGCCACGATAATAGTCGTCGACTCAGTCTGGCGCAGATGTCGTAGATGCTCCCAGACCTCGTGCCGTGCACCAGGGTCGAGACCATTACTCGGCTCATCAAGGAGAAGAAGTAGTGGTTTGGTGAGTAGCGTCTTAGCCAATTCCACACGCCGTTGCAGTCCGCCGGACAAGGTGCTCACCAGGTCGCTCGCGCGGTCGGTTAGGTTGACGAGCGAGAGCACCTCGTCAATTCTTTGGTTGAGTGATTTACCGTACAGGCCATATAAATGGCCGTGGTAATAGAGATTTTCAACAACACGGAGGCGATCGTCGAGCGCCGGTGACTGGAAGGTCATACCGATGCAACGACGCACAGCGTCGGGGTTGGTAGCTACGTCGTGTCCGAATACGCGGACCGTTCCGTTGATAGGGGTCAGCAGTGTGGCAGCAATCCGAAAGAAAGTCGTCTTGCCACCCCCGTTCGGACCCAGAAGTCCAAAACTTTCGCCAGGCGCTACATCGAAGCTGACCGATTGGAGCACTTGACGGTCACCGTAGCGGTGATTCAGGCCGATGACGTTTAATGCCGATTGAAGGCCTGGACGGGACGCCGGGGTAGGCGAAATCGGTTCAGCCACCTAACAACCGCGAGGAAATCAGGAGCACCCACAGGAGGGGCAGATAGACGAGCGATCCGAAGAAAAGATTGCGGGCGTTCTGCGTGGACCGGTGCCAGGCGAACCGTACAGAGAGCGCGGCGAAGCCGAAGCCGAGAAAGGCCGTACCAAGCAAATATGGGGTGCCAGCCATACCGACCCACACCGGAGCGAGACTAACTGGCAACAGGCCGGCGAGAAAAAGAAGCACGTGCCTAGCTGTACGCCGTCCGCTTGGTTCAACGACTGGCAAAACCTGAAATCCCGCACGAGCGAAATCCTCACGGTAGATCCACGCGATTGCGAGAAAGTGTGGGATCTGCCAGAGGAAGACGATGCCGAATAACACCCACGCCTCAAGAGTCATCGAGCCATTTGCTGCCACCCAGCCTAGCGCAGCCGGTAAAGCGCCAGGCACAGCACCAACCACGGTGGCGAAAGGAGTGCGGCACTTCAGTGGTGTGTAAATCAGAACGTAAGTGACTATTGTCGCTAGAGCGAGGCCGGCGGCAAGTGGACGCGTATAGGTCAGGACAGCCAATCCGATCAGAGAAAGTGCGATGCCAAATCCCCGCGCCTCCGCTGGTAACAGTCGACCGCTAGGTAGCGGCCGATGCCGGGTCCTAAGCATCAGGCCGTCTGCCTTCCTCTCGTAAACCTGGTTGAGTGCGGAGGCACCACCGGCGACCAGCGCTGTTCCAATTATCGTTGGTCCGATAAGCCACACTACACCGGCGTCAGGGGCCGCCAGATAGAAACAGACGGTCGTTGTAACTAAGACGAGGGAGTTCAAACGTGGCTTCGTAAGTGCAATGAAGTCGGCGATGCGACTTCCCGGAACAGCTATTGCCACCGCACTGATTTTCACCTAACTACCCCTGCTGACGACGTCTCGGGCAGTGCTACTGAGGTGTTGCTTAAGGGCATATCCGAGAGTCGGTGGCGGTGCACCAAGAGTGTCAAGAGGACAACCGTTGCCAGAAGTGCCGCTCCAGTCGCGACATGTGCCGTGTTGATACCCACTTGACGTTCTGAAAGCACAGTGAGAGCACCCAGCGTGAACTGAACCGTCACGAGCCCAATGAGCAGCCAGGCCAGTCGCCGTAGTTCCAATCGGTGCCGGTGATGCACCAGCACGTGCCCCGCTGTTGCTACGACCGCCAATGTTACAAGGACGGCACCAATCCGATGCCCGAAGTGAATGGCGATTGGCCAACTCCATTCAGGTGGGACAAGATGCCCAAAAGCTAAGGGAAAATCTGGAATCGCCAATCCGGCGCCGGTGTGTCGCATTATGGCCCCGACAAGGACCTGCACGTAGACCACAGCCACCGTTCCGATGGTCAACCGCGCTAGCATCCGATCGGCAATGGGTGCGGCCGTCCCGGTGTGCCAACGTGGTGACGTGAACAATGCGAGGGCCACTGTCAGGCAGAAGACAAGCTGAGCGAGCCCAGCGTGTGCGACGGAGATGGGTGTTGGTAAAAAGTAGAGCACCGTGACACCTCCGAGCGTGCCCTGCAGTATAACCGCGCCGAGAGCAACCCAAGCTAGATATCGCACCCAGCGACGACCATCAACACGTGAGAACCACACAGCCAATCCGATCATCAGGATTCCTACAGCACTCGCGATTAGCCGGTGTCCATGCTCGTACAAGATCCCGCCTACCATCTTCGACAGCGGGAAGCTGAACATGAAGTAACCATAAGTATTTGGCCAGTCTGGGACCGCCAGCCCAGAGTCTGTGCTAGTGACCAAGGCGCCGGCCGTGATGAGTAGCAACGTAGCTGTGGCGACGAAAATTGTGAACCTATGGAGCGAGGCCATACGTCGTTAAACAGGCGGGATGTGAAAACGACGGAGGGATCCTCCCTCCGCCGCGCCCACTTAAAATGCTAGCTAACCGTAAAGGTAAACGAGACCTCAACGGTTTCGTTCTCAACCACGGTGACGTTCTGAGTCTGAGTACCTAACATTTCATGCCAAGCCTCGATCGTGTAGTCGCCCGGGGGTAGTGTGTTCAATGCAAACGCACCACCGTTACCGCTCACGCCGAAGTACGGGTGATCCAACACGCCCACATAGGCGTTCATCCAACCGTGCACGTCGCACTTAAACGGCACCATAACCTCAACTGTTTCGAATGCGGTGTCGTAGGTCATGCCTTCGATCGGTTGGCCGGTGTTGAATTCACGGTTATTTGCTGGCATTGCGTGAATGTTGTGCAGCGTTGGGTCACCGTTGCTCACTGTCAGGGTCTGGCCCGCCTGGATCCCGAAGACATGCGGCGTATAGCGGCAACCATTTTGGTCAAGCATAACGGGTTCAGAGGGAGTAGGAAACGACCGGCTACCAAGACCTTCCTTAACGTAGACAAACACGTTATTGAGTGAACCGTCCTCCCCGACGACGTAGTATTCCGTACTGGTGTTGTTGCCAGACTCCTGTGCGCAAACAGGATCAGAATTCATCCGAATAGTTTCGGCCTCAGGGGGTGTGCCTTCAAGCATGACCGTGCCGGTTATGTTGCCTTCAGCAGCGCTGTCGACCGCAGACGCAACCGGCGCTTCAGGTTCAGATTCGGCCGGGGCTTCCGAGCCACCACCACACGCCACTGTTAGGACCAACGCCATTATCGAAACCAGCAGCCACGACTTTCGTACATCCATTGAAACTCTCCTGACACGAAGTAAGGGGAAAAACACCGCAGGCCGCTCAGTTCGTCGTCTCGCGGCAACCTCCAAAACCAGATCAATATCACACGCACCGACCGCAGTAAATGGTTGAAACACTTTAGCGGAGCTTATCTAGCCTATGTGCGAACGCAATGTCAGTTACCGCGCGCTGGCACGAGCAATTTTTCGAGTAATTCGGTCCCCTATCCAGTGCGGGTCCCACCATTCGATCGGTGTGACCGGGTGGCCGTGCAGCAGCGTCGTGAAGTGCAAATGGTCGCCGCCGGCTAGGCCGGTTCTCCCGCTACGGCCAATTTCCTGCCCCTGTTGAACAGCATCTCCGACCTGGACACCGATGGATGAGAGATGGGCGTAGAGGGACTGGAGTCCCATGCCATGGTCGATCACCACGCAATTGCCATAGATACCTAGGAAGTCAGCATGGACAACGATACCGTGGTTTGACGCCAGAATTGCTACATTGGCGGTGGCAGCAAGGTCAAATCCAAGGTGCACTTGTTGATCGATCGCCTGACCGTTGTACAGGTAGGTCCGGTGATCGGCAAAGCTTGATTCAACCTGAGAGTTACCGAGTTGGCGAAACGAACCCTGCCACAATAAGCGCGGCTGAGTTTGTTTTGCGAGCGCCAGTAGGTAGGTTGCATTTTCTTGCCGGAGGTCGGCGTTAATGCGGCTGTACTGGGCAACTAGGTCATCCTTCGGTATACCTTCGAGTAACACCCGCGCAGCATCCGATTGCTCAGCAATTGCTGGAACGACACGCTGTATGAAATTGTTTCCCACCGTGATTTGACGCCGGCGGAAGACCTTCGGGAACGTCCGGCGATTGAAGTCGGCCCGCACTTCGTTACCCGCTGGGTCACGAGCGAAGAGCTGCATCGGTGCATTCAACTCTTGGTCGTGTAAAAGGGCAAAGAACGCGACACGCATCGCCTCGTTCGCCCCTGTAATACCTGCTCCGGCAGCGGGGAACCCCGGATAAATTTGATTGTCCACAATAACGCCAGACTCGACGTCGTTTGGAGTCACCCGGTACACGATCATCTCAGTGCCACCGTGGTTTACATAATGCTGAGTTGATAGCACGGTCAGCCGTGGGGGTTCGAATCGTAGTTCAAGTGAATGGGTTCTCGAGGTCGAGGCTTGGCGAAGACCGTAGAGCACCGGACGGACTGCGGTCACTATGAGGTGTGCCGGTCCTTCAGTTGCCCCTGGAAGGTCGTTCAGGTCGAAGGTTCGCACGATGCGAATTCGCTCGTGAGTTTCTTGCTCGACCCTGGCTTCGCGTGGAGCCGCGAGTGAGAAGAGTGAGATCCGCGTGTCACCTTGCTCGAGAACAGCATCAACTCCGGCAATTGTCCCTCCGGGAGTCTCAACCGAAAAGTCGAGCACGCTGGTCCGCCCGACATAGCGCTCCGGATTATTGACCTCGACCGTGGGACCGAGAGCCCGTCCGGCCCAACGATACGCTCCAACCACGGAGAAAGCCGCGAGTACGATCACTAGCAGCACTTTTGAGAATAGTGACATTGGTTGTTTCCTCCCATCCCGTTCGTGGTCGCGAATCCCTCGACCTTTGGTATCGGACTTGGGGAGCATAGAGTTCAACGCAAATCACCTGTCTCCCCTGAAATTTGATGCTGGTTCGACACATCGGTTCATTGACCCACTTGCTCGCCAGTTGCTAGAATCCAAAGTTTCGGTCGGCCCGTGGCGGTATCGTCTAGGGGTCAGGATGCGTGGTTCTCAGCCACGAGACCGGGGTTCGAATCCCCGTACCGCTACCAAGCTATGGTTTTCTAATATGCGAGCGCTCGTCCTAACCGCGCTTATCGTCGGTCTTCCCATTTCTCACCTTGACACCGTTTTGGAGCGGGGCGAGATTCTCATTGGCACGACCGGCGATTATCGCCCTTTTACTTATCAGCGCCCTGATGGGACATTTGAGGGTTTTGATATCGACGCTGCGCGCCGACTTGGTGCGGATCTGGGAGTCAAGGTGCGTTTCGTTTCCACGAGTTGGCCCCAACTCGTGGAGGGGCTTCGCGCAGGACGCTACGACATCGCAATGTCTGGGATTACACGTAATCTCGAGCGCCAGAAAATCGTCTCGCTGTCGGACCCCTATCTCTCGATCGGAAAGTGTCTTCTTATTCGAAGAGCAGACCGTGCGCGTTTCACGGACCTTAGGGCCATCGATCGCCTCGGTGTTCGTATCGGTGTTAATCCTGGTGGAACAAACGAGAGTTTCGTGAGAGAACGTATCAACACGGCTGACGTTGTCGTTATTGAGGACAATCTCTCCATCCCCGATGCCGTTGCTGAAGGACGAGTCGACGTGATGCTGACTGACAACGTCGAAGCCGTGCTAGTCGCGAACGAGGACCCGCGTCTCTTCGCCGTCCAGCCAAGCTCTCCGTTGAGTCGTGACGAACTCAGTTACATGCTCCCGCGAGATGCCCCCGCTTTCTTGAACTGGGTAAACCTGTGGGTTCACCGTATGGCGCTCAACGGCGAGTTCGAACGCCTCCGAGAGAAGTGGATCGACGGTGTTTCTGCTTCTCCGGGAAAGCGTAGCGAGAACTCTTCAGAGGGTGCGGGCCTACGCCTTCTGGAACCTTTGGGCAACATCAGCCGTCCCGCGGTGGGTCGTCTCTTCGCCCGAGATGAATCGTGGAGCGTAATTGAAAGCTGGTTTCAAGGATGGGATTCGTTGTTTGTTAAACGAACTCGGTCCTTGGGCGTGAGTTCAGCTGAATCGTTTTAAGATTAAGGAGCCCTTCTTGAAACATCCATTCGTGCTGGTGCTGTGTCTGATAGCAGCCACCTCCTCCGTAAGCTTCGCCCAAATCTACGATCTCGGCGGTATGTATACCTACCACTACAGAGATGGTCGGTACTCCGACTGGGGTGATTTCAGCCTGCACGGTTCTCGGATTGCTATTGCGGAAATTAACGAATCCGGCATGTTGGGGGACGCACTCATTCGCATGACGGACGAGAACACGATCGACTACCACTGCTGGCCAGAGAACGCGGCGCTTATGGCGGAGACACTCATGAAGAAGGGCATTCTTGTGCTCACCGGAGCGGATTGCAGTGGGCCTGCCGTCGACATTGCCCGCGTCGCTGAGAAGTACAAAATCCCAGTTGTCTCGAATGGCTCCAACGCGTCCATGCTGTCGTCAGTCGAGGAGTTTCCTTATTTCGTACGCGTGGTCAGTCCGAGTGAACAGTATGAAGGTTATTTGATTAATGTTGCTGAGCACTTTGGTGTCGAAGAGATTGCGTATTTTTATACGACGGATGCATGGGGTCTCGGAGCCAGAGACGTCATTCACGAATCTACACTGCAACGGAATATCAATATCGTGCAGGAATACAGTTATCCGCGAGACACGTCCTACGACGAGATCAGGTTGTATATGACCAAGGTTAAACAGGCCGGCATTAGGCATATTGTGAATACGAGTCCAACGCCGGACACAGTGAGGATATTTCGTGCGCTCCATGAGCTTGAGATGAATGAGCCGGGCTATTCGTTCTATGCCGCCGAGATGGTTTCGGCGGATGAGGCTCCCGAGGCGGTTGCGGGCAGCCTCGGCTATTTCGCGCCCATGGTCGAGCTCATGCCATCACCGAAGTTGTCACAATTCCGGGACGCGCTTGAAAAACGATTAGGCAGGCCTGTCGACCCGAGTTCAAAAGCCTTTTTCTATGGAGCCTTAAGCTACGACCACATGTTGGCGGTGGGCTACGCCATTCGTGATATTCAAGAGGCGGGTGAGCGTGTGACCAGCCAGAACATGTTGGCATATCTCAGAAGAATGGATTTTGATGGAGCGACGGGTCATGTCGCGCTAGTGCCGGGCACCAACGATCGGGCGAACATGCCGATTCAGATCGTCAACAGTCATGGTTACAAAGATGATGGCAACACCGTGGACTTCGTGTCTGTTGGCACCGTGGATCCCGTAAGCGGTCGACTGGTATTGAACGAAGACGCTATACTGTGGCCTGGCAGTGTTACGAGCCCACCTAACCAATAACGAGGGAAGCGAAAAAGAGGAACGCGCGCGTTCATCAACTATAGGAAGATTCTAGGATGGTGTTAAAGAGAATCGCGAAGCTTACGTTCTTGGCAACGGTAGTTTTGAGCTTGGCTTGTGGGTCCCCAGCGCCGAAAAGTTCGCCGATGGAGATCTCGGAGTTGGTAAACCAGATGCGTGACATGGCTTGGGCCGAAGAGGTTGATGCGGCGCAGACGCTTCTACAGCAGCAACGTGGGCACCATGACCAGACATCACCTGAGTGGCTGGTCGCGGCATCCTGGCTCGGTCGCGGCGCGAGTTTTGCCCAGCGCTGGGATGTAGCCGAGCAATATGCGCGTGAGGCGTACGATGGTAGCTCTGCACTTCTCAACGATCGAGAAGTGGACTTGGAACGGCAACTTCCAACTGCACTGGGTGCTGGAATTGAAGTGCTCGGACGCGTTCAAGATGCGCGTGGTGACCGAAGCGGAGCGGTGGAGTTCTTACGTGCGCAACATGAGACTTATATGGGAACCTCAATTGAGACCCGTCTTCAGAAGAACATCTTGCTTCTTAGTCTGGAAGGACTGCCTTTCCCGGTGATTGATGTCGAGCATTACCTCGGTGAACGAGTGTTGTCGCCTGATAGCTTGAAGGGAAAGGTTGTTGTGGCATATTTCTGGGCCCACTGGTGTCCGGACTGCAAACAGCAATTGCCGATCTTGGATCAGTTGTACGAGCAATACGGTGAGCGCGATCTCGCTATCATCGGCCCGACGCAACTGTATGGCTATATAGCCCGTGGACAAAACGCTACGCCGGCGGAAGAACTCGAGTATTTGCGAGGCGCCTATCAGGAGCAATTTCCGGTCCCGGAATGGATGAGTGTGCCCGTGAGTCAGCAGAGCTTTCTCGACTTTGGCGTCAGCACAACGCCGACACTAGTCATCATCGACCGTGAAGGGGTCGTTGAGCTATACAACCCGGGGACACTTTCGTACGAGGAGCTATCGGCACAGGTAGAGCGCCTGCTAGCCACGTAGCTGCTGCTCATTTAGACCGGTCGATTGGCCGAGGGTCCACTGGCTCTATTGCTCTGTCTTCACTACGGCGGTTTTCATCAGGTAGTAGTGACGGCAAAGGCTCTCGGTATTTGTGCTGAAGTTTCCGTCTGTCCGGAAGCGCTGGTTCTGACAGGGGAGTCTGCTAGATGGACAAGGCTGGATACGGTTGAGATGATGTTCTGGGAATTTTAGGGGGGACTATGCCTAATCGAGATCGCCTGAGAGGAATACTGGTTGGTGCTGCATCGGCGCTTGTGATGATTGGCTTGGTGGCCTGTGGCCAGCCGGAGGCTCCGACGGCGGAGGTCGAACCGGAGCCAACGGTAATTGAGCCGATTAATGAGCTACCTAATCCCTATACCACAGAGGATGGATGGGTGATGCTGCCAGACGCGCGTGAGTGGGGTTCAACGGCTGGGGTCGACATCGATCCCGATGGGGAACACATCTGGGCAATTGATCGCTGTGGTTCGAATTCCTGTGCTACCTCCGATCTAGATCCGATCCTCAAGATCGACCCTACAGGGAACGTGGTCGCTAGCTTCGGCGGAGGGCTGATGCTCTTTCCGCACGGCATTCATGTCGACCCAGTGGGTAACGTGTGGATTAGCGATGCGCGAGGGCCTGACGGGGAGGACCCAAGCCAAGCCGGCAAGGGCCACGTGGTCATCAAATTCAGTCCGGAAGGTGAAGTTCTGCTGACGCTGGGTGAGGGCGGAGTGGCTGGTGATGGCACGGGTGCTGCGCTGAACACACCGTGCGACGTGGCCGTTGGTCCGGATGGTAGCGTTTATGTTGGTGATGGCCACGAGGGGCAGAACACGGATGACCCGAACACCGTGGCTCGCATAGCAAAATTCTCGGCTGATGGAGAGTTCATTGCCTCTTGGGGGCGGTGGGGTTCCGAGCCGGGCGAACTTAAAACACCCCACGCGCTAGCGTTTGACTCGCTGGGCCGTCTTGTTGTTGCCGACCGTGGGAATAACCGGTTGCAGATTTTCGATGAAGAGGGCAATGCTGTTGAGGAGTTCAATCAATTCAGCCGGCCGAGCGACGTACATTTCGGCCCTGATGGGATGGTCTACGTAGCTGACTCTGAGTCCGCGTTCGACGAGGTGCGGAATCCAGGTTGGACCCCGGGTATTAGAGTCGGTAGCTTAGAAGACGGCTCGGTCAGCTATTTCATCGACGGAGCAATCGAAGGCCACGACAGGTACTCCGATGGATCGAACCCTGAGGGGGTGGCTGTGGATGCTGCGGGTAATGTGTATGGTGCTGTAGTGTCCGGTGGCGGCGCGATGGTGCGGTCCAGTAGATAGTAGTGCGGAACGAAAATCGTGGCTGTCTCCGAGGTCGGCTGGTCGCGTAACCCAGGAAAACGGGATGGCGCAATCGTCTTCGATGTGATTTGGTTCAATTGTGGGCGCGTTTCTCGAGAGGAAAACACTATCGCGGCTCGTAACCGTGAACGATCTCTATGCGTTTGATCCGAATGCCAAGGTGTCGATCGAACCGTTCATCGACGTCATGGGACGCCACTTTAAGCAGCCGAAGGAAGGTCTCGGATGGGATAACAGTCCGTCGTCTCACATGTGGCGAACGATGATCATGCCCGACCGGCGGCTGTAAACGTCAATCATCGCGAAGTTCCGTTCGAACTGTGGAGTAAGCACGAAAAGGGTTGCTCTACAACTTTATGACCGTTCCCCGTCCTTGTTCGACGGCACGGGTGTAGGCGAGGTGGGCTGTGGCGACGTCCTCGACGGCCATGCCTAGTGACTTGAAAATGGTCACTTCTCCGGGGTGGGTCCGACCCTGATTCTGTCCGCTTACGACCTCGCCAATCTCGGCCACAAGGTGGTTCTCACTAAAGAATCCGTCTGCAATTCCTTGAACGATATCGCCGGACTCAGCGAGAGCTCCGATTCTGGAATCAACGATAACCCGTGCACGCGCGACCAGTCGTGGGTCCATCTCCCGCTGATGAGGGATTGGAGCGCCAATGGAGGTTACGTGGGCACCGTCCGCCACCCAGTCGTTTTCGACGACAGACTCGGTAGACGACGTGGCAAGAACGATTAAGGTTGCGCCACGAATCGCTTCTTCAGCGGAGGATGTTGCCGCAAGCGGGACGTCCGTGGATGTAGACATCGTGTTCACGAATCGCCGGCGGTGGCTTTCGGTCGGACTCCAAACCCGTACGTCTCTAACGGAGAGCGCGTGGACGAACGCGTCGAGATGACTCCGTGCCTGCACCCCGGATCCGACGATTGCCAGCTTGTGTCCGTCGGTTGGAACTTCGAGATGCTGCGCGGCCATTGCCGAGGCAGCCGCAGTCCGCGCCTCAGTGATGTAGGTTCCGTCTAGCACGGCCAGAAGTGCACCGGTCTCAGGGTTGAGCAGCACGACGGTGGCGAGGTGTGAGGGAAGGCCGTGCAGGTGATTGTGCTCGAAGATCGTGACCAGTTTGGTGCCCACCGCAGCTGGGTTCGAGAGGGCCGCTGGCATCACGCCGCAATAGGCCTTGTCAGGACCGATGCTAAATACGTTGCGGAGCGGTTGTTCAACCTTGCCCTGCGAGAATTGGGCCAAGGTCCGCTCCATTAGTGGCACCAGGTCGGGGATTGTGACAAGGGCGCGGACGTCAGAACTATTGAGAATTAGTGGCATCGGTGCGAGTAGTGTCATGTGGGAGCTTATAATCGTCTTACTGCTAGCCGCAACCGAAGCCACTTTAATAGCGAGATGATCCATCGCCTCCGTACGATCGACGCCCACGCCGCAGGTGAGCCACTGCGTTTAATCGTCGAAGGATATCCGAGCCCTGTTGGTCGGACGATGCTTGAGAAGCGATCCTGGGTTATGGAACATCATGACGCGCTCCGACGTGCACTCATGTTCGAGCCCCGTGGGCACCTCGACATGTACGGCGCCGTACTTACCGAACCGGTAACCTCCGGCTCACATGCTGGTGTTCTCTTCATGCACAACGAGGGTTACAGCACGATGTGCGGCCACGGTATTCTAGCCGTTGTTACGATCGCGCTTGAACGTGGGCTCCTGCACTTACCTGACAGCAAAACAGAGGTTGTGCTCGACTCACCGGCTGGGCCTATCCGGGCGCGTGCGGCCGTGACTGAACGTGACGGCGTTCCGCGCGTTGAGCGGGTCACGTTCGTCAACGTGCCATCGTTTGTCTTACACCCAGGGTTGACTGTAAAGCTTGGAAACCGCGAAGTGCCCGTCGATGTTGCTTTCGGTGGCGCTTTCTATGCCATCGTGGATGCCGAGGCGGCCGGTCTAAGAATCGGTGCTGGTGACTTAGGCTCGTTGCGGGACGTTGGCATGTTAATTAAGCGCTCAGTTGAATCCCAGGCGGTCATTGTGCATCCGGTCGATGAAGGATTAACGGGAATTTATGGGACGATCTTCACCGGTATGGCGGACGCTCCAGGGGCTGACTTGCGTAATGTGACGGTCTTTGCCGACGCCCAAGTTGATCGTTCGCCTTGCGGCAGTGGCACCTGCGCCGTGATGGCGGTGCTTGACGCCATGCAACTACTTGCGGCCGACCGACCCTTCACGCACGAGAGTCTCCTCGGCACGCAATTCCAGGGCCGAATCGTGGGGCGTTCACAGGTCGGTGACCATTCTGCCATCGTGCCTGAGATCGAAGGCGAAGCTTGGATCACGGGTGAGCATACCTTCCTAATCGACGACGAAGACCCGCTAAGAGAGGGCTTTCTTCTCTGATTTCGCTCGTGTCGTTGGCACACAATTTCGGTTGGCGAAGTGTGCTACCGTACGGCCTAGTGCCCATTGAAGATCGCGTCGCGCGGCTCTTAACTGAGCTACCACCGAACCCACAGTTTCCTACCCAGGGCGCGACCCTTTTTGTTGACTTGGCGCGGCGACAGGTAAGGCAGGCGTATACACCGAGGCGAATTATCGAGACATTCCTCGCGGGGCGCGGTGCCAACATGTTCTATCTGTATCGCTTGCTTGATGAGTCGCTCGACCCCAGTGACCCGTCGGTGCCACTCATCTTCGGTTCGGGTGTTTTGACCGGGATTGTGCCAAGCGCGGCCAGGGGGAACGTAACGTCATGGTCTCCCGAATCAGGCGTGTTGATGGACAGCAACGCGGGCGATTACTTTCCGTCTTTCTTGAAGATGAACGGGATTGACCATCTTGTTATCTATGGCCGGGCGGACGCATGGACCGTGCTCTGGCTTGGTGACGGGCGTGTAGAGTTCCGCGATGCAACGCCATATCTTGGACTCGACAATATCGACATGCGTGATCGCATCGCTGCTGATTTTGACGGCACTTGGACGCGGGACCTTGCGATGGCAAATATCACCCGAGCTGGCGAGAATCAGGCACTGACCAGCGCGATTATGGCTGGACCGAAGGCTTGCTACGCTCGTGGTGGTCCAGGCGCGAAGATGGGCTCGCTCAAGATGAAGGCAGTTGTTGTTCAGGGGCAGACCCACGATTTTGAAACAGCACAGCCTTACAAGCAATACAACAAGGAGATTGCGACCAAGCTACTGGACACGTCGGTTGTCAAGAACGCGCTGCGGACGATTGGAACGCCGTTTCTTTATCGACCCAGTCGGGTTCTTGGGGCGATGGGGACGAAAAATAATCAAGAAACAACCTGGACCGATCGTCTCGACGCCGAAAACATCACTCCGTTCCGTCCTGGTATGGCTGGCTGCTTCCGCTGTCCGGTCAACTGCCGCCCGCTGAACCAACTCAACGATGACAATACCGATCGGTACGGGCGGGGTGACGGTCCTGAGTACGTGACGCTGGGTAAATTCGGACCAAATGTTGGTATCGACCAGGTCGAGCCGGTGATCCGGCTCAACAATATTTGCAACGACCTTGGGTTGGACACGGCTTCGACCGGATCAGCCATTGCTTGGGCGATGGAACTGTATCAGCGCGGGATCGTTTCCAAGAGTGATACCGGTGGTCTTGAGCTCACGTGGGGCGACGCCGAACTTGTGGAACGCCTACTCTTTGCCATGTCACACCGTGAGGGCTTTGGAAACGTGCTCGCTGATAGCACGCGCGCCATCGAGCGCGGGCACTATTCAACTGAAGCGGGCAGGTATCGAATGGCGGTTAAAGGGCTGATGCAATCTGACCCACACGATGCGCGGATTTTAAAAGCATTCGCACTGGGTCTGGCGGTTTCGACCCGTGGCATGGATCACCTCCGGAACAGGGTCACTTTAGAGATTAACGCTCGCATTAACGACGACTCTGGCTACAAAGCGAAGCTTTACGGCGGGCCGGTCTCGGCCAAGCCGAACAGCTACGAGACGAAGGAATGGGCAGTTCGGGTGTGCGAGAACGTCTATGGTGTGGGGGATGCTGTCGGGATGTGCCGATTCACTACGAAACTCTTCAATAGCCCGTCGCTACCCGGTCTTGAGGAATTTTCTAGTCAGATCGCCAACGTGACCGGACTGGAATTTGACGCTGGTGCACTTGACCGTGTTGGTCTCAACATCATGGGCGTTGAGCGGCTTATTAACCATCGGCTCGGCGTGCGGCGGAGCGATGATACGCTGCCCGATCGATGGTTCGACGAAGAGATTACAGTGGGCGCGTACAAGACCGAAAAAATCGACCGACTGGAATTCGATGCCATGCTATCGCGCTTTTACGCGATATCGGGTCTCAGTGACGAGGGTGTGCCAGCTAAGGCATGGCGGCAAGAGTTGGAATCAGTGCTTTCTGGTCCAGCGTAGTGATGTCGATCACAGTACGTCTACCGACGACGTTACAGACGAGCGGACAAGACAGGCTCACCATCACCGAGCCAGTAGAAAACATTGCGGAACTTGTCCTGGTTCTCAGACGACAGCTGCCTGGTTTCCCCGCCCAGTGGGACGATTCGATGCTGAATTTTTCGGTGAATGACGAGGTAGTGTTACACCGTGTCGAGGAACGGGTTCTTACCAACGGCGATGTGGTTGAGATTATCCTCGCCCTCTCGGGCGGGAGACCATAGGGCGCGGACGCCAGTACACCGTTCGTCATGACGAGCCAACGCCAGATGTTTACCTAGGGCGTTCCAGAGAGATCTTCGGCGCTGGCGATATAACTCCGGCGCGCGCGCGCTGTCAGACCGGGTCGTCCAAGGCGCACTTCAAGCATGTGCGGCCTACCGTCAAGCTCGGCTGGCGTGAAGCCGATTACATACTGGCTGTGTAACTCTTGAGCGACACGTGTAAATGTGGAGCCGAGGTCGTCATCGCTGCGCAACTCGAAGTAGCCACCGCCTGTTTCTTGAGCGTACTTCCTCAAGTTGCGATCGGGTCGGCTACGCACCATGCGTCTACCATTAAAATATTCCACCCTGAGACCGATAGCATAGACCATCACTTCTTCCACGACTGCGCGCTCGAGCACGTCATCGGAATCAGCGGTGCTGCTTGTGTCGTCGCCGTCGGTGAAAACAAGAATGACGCGGCGTCCTTGAATTCCTTGCAGTGCGTCGAGGCTGGTGGCGATGGCGTCGTACAGGCGGGTTGGGTTTCCAAAGTCGAGTGTGTCTAATTCGGCAATGAGATGATCGCGGTCACCGGTAAACTCCGAGGTAAGTTCTACTTTGTCGTTGAACGCTCCGACCCGTCCTCGGTCGCCCGGTAACATTCGGATGAAGAATTGCTCCGCACCTGCCATCAGCAGCTTGAGCTTGCCGGTCATGCTGGCACTTGTGTCGAGCATAACGACAACCGAGATGGGTTGAACGTCGTTACGAAACACGACGATTTCCTGTCGAACCTCGTTGTCGTAGATCTCAAAGTCCTCTTTTACGAGGTTGGCTACTAGTCGGTCGTTGCCATCGGTGACCGTTACGTACAAAGGCACAATGTTGGTGCCTGACCTGAACAGCGGTACCTGCTGCTGGGCACCAATCGTGGTGATGGTCAGACCGATCAGTCCAAACAAGAGCGTTATCTCGACGCGCATACCGATGAGATTAACAAGCGATATGAGTGTGTGCAATAACTGAAAAATTATCGGGAGAGAACCCGACGAAGCGTCAATTTAGGATGATCGCGCCGGCCTTCGTCTAGCTGGTTGGCGTGAGATATGCTGGGTGATTGAAGGATGACAATGCCCGACGAGCCTAAGTCGACAACGTCAGGTCCGCGCCACGTCGACGCTGCTGAGGCCGAGCAGTTGATCAGTGAGGGTGAGATCCATCTCCTTGATGTTCGCACACCACAGGAATTCACATCGCTCGGACATATTCCCGAGGCTTTGCTTCTCCCCGTAGAACTCGTCGCGGCGGCACCGGCTGTCGTGCCGCACGATGACAAACCCGTCCTGGTCTATTGTGAGCACGGCGTTCGGAGTCAACACGCCGCGCAGGTGTTATTGCGGTGCGGATATAAACAGGTACTCAACTTATCTGGCGGCATGTCCACGTGGCGTGGTAGGCGTGCGTACGATTTGCAGCCGATTGCTGGGCCGTCAGAATGGCTACTCGAGAATAGCGATTTCCTGCATGGAGGCGGACTTGCCCTCGACCTAGCCTGCGGGCGTGGACGGCACGTGCTGACGCTGGCAGCCGCTGGGTGGCAAGTCCGTGGCATCGATCGGAACGCAGAGGTGATTGAGCATCTTCGGGGAGTCGCGAGGTGTCTAGGTCTTCAGGTCAATGTAGAAGTAGTTGACCTAGAGAGTGGTTCGGTTGACTTGGGTAATACGGTCTATAACCTCATCGTGGTTACCCGTTACTTACATCGCCCACTTTTTCCCGCAATCTGTGACGCGCTTAAGCCTGGGGGAATACTTCTCTATGAGACTTTCACTATTGACCAGGCTGAGCGAGGACATCCGAAGAATCCAGAGTTCCTTCTGAAGCCTAACGAACTACAGAAGCTTGTGAGACCACTAGAGATTCTCCGGAAGTATGAGGGTGAGCGCGATGGTCGGATGGTTGCAGCGGTTGTCGCGCGCAAGCCATCCTTTGGTTCGCCATGAGCGCTGCACGGGTCCTATTTAGCTTTGCACATCCCGATGACGAGACCTTCACCGGAGCGGGTGTCGCGTGTCAGTGTGCGGAGGCAGGTGCTCGCCTAGCACTAGTGACCGCGACCCGTGGCCAAGCTGGGAAGATGGGTGAGCCACCTGTCTGCACGCGTGATGAGCTTCCGGCAACCCGCGAGCGTGAACTCCGTGCAGCGGCCGAGATTCTTGGCATTCATGAAGTCAGCGTCTTGGATTACCAGGACAAGGCACTTGCCGAAGTGGCGCCGGAACTGATCCGTGCCGATCTTGTGGCGTTGCTGAGGGCGTTCCGCCCACACATCGTCATCACTTTCGATCCGAACGGCTTAAACCAACACCCCGACCACGTTGCAATCAGCCGCTTCACTTCCGACGCGATCGCTGCTGCCGCTGATGCCAGGTGGCCGAGTAATGGGCAGCCACATTCTGTGGATCGTTTACTGTGGACGCCGCCTGTGCCACCGTGGGAGTTAGCACGACAGGCCGACCTTGCACGGAACCCCGGTATTGATTTCCTGTTTGACATCGCCCGATGGCGCGACCGGAAGGTAGCGGCGCTTCGAGCTCACCGAACACAGCACCTTGCCATCAATCGTCTCTGGTTTGACCAAAGAGACGTTAAGAGCTTGCTATCGTTCGAAGCCTATCGGCAGGCTTGGGGACCAGTTCTGCCGGAGGTGCCGATGAGTCAGTTGCCGCTAACCGACTATGAATCATGCGAATAAAGAAACAACGAGGGAGGGAGGAGGAATAATGACGGGCGACCGTTGCACTCACACTCTGATCACCGGTGAGCATTTTCCTAAGCCGGCCGGTCCGTACTCGCCTGGTGTTAGCTTTGAGCGGCTCGTGTTCGTGTCTGGACAAGGTGCCGTGGACCCGGCGGCGGGAAAGATCGCGTCAGCTGACACTGAAATGCAGACCGAACAGGTGCTCAAGAACGTTCAGGCGATTTTAGAGGCGTCAGGATCCGGTTTGGATTACGTCCTTCGATGCGGTGTCTACTTAACGGATATTAGCGAGTTCAAAAAGATGAACGCTGGCTATGAGCGAATGTTTGGTTGCCACCGACCTGCTCGGACAACCGTCCAAGTCGCGGCTTTACCGGTGCCAGACATGAAAGTGGAAATCGACGTCATCGCCTATGTGCCATGAACAATCGGCTGGCGACCCCGTCGAGGTAAACGGCTCCGTTTCCGGTCGGGTCGAGATCGAGTATCGTTAGGTAGCCCTTTGATGTCCGATAATCATAGCCAGGTCGCCGACCGAGAGCGCGTTGTTCATGCGTTGACTCGCATCGCTAGGCGGCTACGTCAAGCCCGAGTGATGCGTGAGCTTCTTCATGGGTTTACCTTGTCACTCATCCTTCCGGTCTCGGTCAGCGTGATTTACCGTTTCGTTGCAATGAGCTGGATGACTGTGGCTGTACTCGTAGGACTGTGGTTGCTCGGGGTGGCGGTCTACGGTGTCACAGTGATTCTTCGGAAGGGTACTTTACTGGGCGCCGCCGAGTCTGTAGACCGTCAGGCTGACTTGCACGATGAGTTGACGACGGCATACTGGTTTCATCGTGAGGGCCGGTCCTCAGGTTGGATTAATTTGCAGCTACACCGCGCTGCTGTCACAGCGGATGACCTCAAGGTTGATCAACTGTATGCCTGGTCGATGCCGCCTCGCGTGCGAACAACGGTTGGATTACTGGCGCTGCTCATGGTGCTTAACCTGCTGCCCTTGTCGTGGACACGAAGCTGGTTGGAGGCAGGACCACCTCCCGTGGTGGAGTTCACCGACGCTGACCAGATGTTACTGACAGAGGTCGAACGGATGCTAGCTGAAGCTGCAGCTTTACAGGATGCGGAGCTTCCATCCGAGATGCGAGAGGCTCTCGCCGAGCTTCAGCGGGGGTTGCTCACGCGGGAACAAGCGCTGGCTGAACTTGAAAAACTCGAGACAATGCTCGATACGCTCGACTCAACCGAGCTGAACGACTTGATAGACAGCATGGCCGAAGCGCTCACGTCGACCGATGCGGAGTCGCTCATTGATGCGCTGTCTGATCGAGATTTAGATCGTGTGGCTGAAGAATTACGTAACTTGTCTGCTGAAATGTCCGACGCAGAGCGGGAGCAACTTCAGGCCGTGCTTAAACAAATAGCCGAGCAGGCGGAAGACGAATTCGAGGAACTGGCTGAGAATCTCGCCGATGTGGCCGAGCAACTGGCGAAAGGTGACGAAGAGCAGGCCCAGCAGGCGATGGAGAACCTTGCGCAGGAGTTAGAGCAACTTGCTCAACAGCAGCAGGGCCAAGAGATTCGCGAAGCTGCGGCCCAAGGCCTCGAACAGTTGCAGCAGGCGCTCAGTGATGATTCGAACCAGCTTCAGGCTGCCACAGATGAAATGGCTTCTGGGGATCAGGCCGCAGCTGGAATGCCGCAACCGGGAACCCAAGATCCGGATTCACTGTCGATGCAGGCTGCCGAAGGTGGGGCACAATCGGCCGAGCAGGGCCAGGGTGACCTGTCGGCCCCCGGTATGGGCGACGAAATCGAGTACGGTACGCCGACTACACTGGAAGTTGAGCTTCTACCCGAAGTCATGGAGCTTGCGCCCCAGTCAGGTGACGACCCGGGTGAGCAGCTGATTGACGAGCCGAGTCAGGCAGAAGAGTCTAGTCTGGAATACGAACCTGTCGAGCCAGATGTCACTTACGGTGAGGCCGATCTGCTCAATGCGGATACAATCCCACCGTCATACCGAGAACTCGTCAAACGTTATTTTCAGGCCGTCGGGCCACGCGGACGACATGATTACTGAAATCGACCAGCAAATTGCACAGTTCCAGCAAAACTTTGCGCTCGCTACTGAAGAAATCGGTAAGCGGATCGTGGGCTATGAGGAAATCGTTCAGGGAACCCTCATTAGTTTACTGGCGGACGGTCACGTCCTACTTGAAGGGATCCCTGGTCTGGGCAAGACGAAACTAGTGCATACGCTAAGTGATGTGTTGCACCTAAAGTTCTCTCGTGTTCAGTTTACCCCTGACCTGATGCCAGCCGACATCATCGGTACCAACGTCGTGCAGGAGGGCGAGCAGGGTGAGAAGTTCCTCGAGTTTCAACAGGGCCCACTATTTGCCAACATCGTGCTAGCTGACGAGATCAACAGGGCAACACCGAAGACCCAGTCCGCGCTGCTTGAGGCGATGCAAGAGAAGAGCGTGTCAGTCGGAAGGCAGACCTACAAACTGGTATTGCCCTTCTTCGTGCTTGCAACCCAGAACCCTCTTGAGATGGAAGGAACCTATCCTCTTCCCGAAGCACAACTCGACCGCTTCTTTATGAAGTTGAGGGTCGGGTATCCAGACACGGAAAGCCTTCACGAAATCCTCAATCGCACTACCCAGTTCGACGAACCCGATGTGGAACGCGTACTGACTGGCGATCAATTGATGGAGATGCGACGGACTTCGCGTGAGGTGCCGATTGCCAGGCCGATTCAGGACTATGCGATCCGACTGACGTTGGCGACACACCCTGAATCACCCTACGCGCAGCCGATTGTCAACCGTTACGTCCGCTACGGTGCCAGCCCGCGGGGTGCACAAGCGCTCGTTGTTGGAGGCAAGATCCGAGCACTGTTAGCCGACCGCGTCCACGTGTCGTGTGAGGACATCCGTGCCATGTTACTGCCGGCACTGCGCCACCGCGTACTCTTGAATTTCGAAGGTGAAGCCGAGCAAATCGACCCGGACACAATCCTCGAGGAAGTGCTCACGAACACGCCAGAGCCGACTGAATGACGCGTCGGCTGCTGGTCGTACCGAATTCCCCATAAGGGCACCGGAACGGACTCCAACAGGAGTCTTCGATGGCTACGGAAGACGAATTATTCGACGGCGAGTTTCTAAAGAAACTCGAATACTTGCACATCGTGTCCAAGCGGGCATTTGCTGGCCAGTTCCGCGCAGAGCGCCGTGCCAAGAAACGCGGTTCGGGTCTCGAGTTCGCTGACCACCGAGCGTATTCGCCCGGTGACGATTTCCGACGGGTTGACTGGCGTGCCTACCAGCGTCTCGAGAAGCTCCTACTTAGGCTCTTCGAAGAGGAGCAGGACCTTCCAATTTATCTATTCATTGACTGCAGCCGATCGATGGCCGATGGCCGGCCGACCAAACTAGCCTACGCCTGTCAGGTAGCGGCCGCACTTTGCTATATCGGGCTGGCTCATCTCGACCGCGTCACCTTGACTCCCTATACAGATCACCTGGGTCGAGAACTGTCGTCGCAACGCGGCAAGGGTCAGATTTTCAAGGTGTTCAAATTTCTTGGGCAGCTCGCATCAGGTGGCACGACCGACGCGAAGGCTGCGTTTGAGAAATTCTGTCGCAGCAAGCGGCCGCGTGGCATTAGCGTTGTTATCTCGGATTTTCTCGATCCGCACGGCTTTGAAACTGGACTAAACCTGCTACGCTTCTCGCACCACGACATTTTCGCTATTCATGTTGTCAGCCAAGCCGACAGCGAGCCTGAATTGAGGGGTGATTTGCAATTGGTGGATGTTGAGACTGGTTCAACGCACGACATCGCAGCTACTCCCTCCCTACTTAACGCTTATCAACATATCTACGCGGAGTTCTGCGGCGAAGTCGAAGGATTCTGTGCCAAGTATCAGTTCGGCTATGTGCGCACCCAGACTGAAGTACCGTTTGAGGACGTGATTCTGCAGGTATTCCGTCAGAACAGGTTCCTAACGTGACGTTCTTAGCGCTGACCTCGTTGCAGGTGGCGTTGCTCTGTGGTCTAACGGCTGCCACCGTGATCGTATTGTTCTTCCTGAAGCTCAGGCATCCACGGGTCGCTGTGGCGTCATTGCTATTGTGGGAGAGGGTCCTTCAGGACAGGCAGCATCGCTCACTGCTTGAACGTCTGAGACGCTTGCTCTCGCTGTTGCTGGCGCTGACCATCGCGTTACTCATTGCTCTAGCGCTCGGTCGGCCCGAGGCGGGTGCAATCACCGGAGCACCGCGCGAGGCTGTAATCGTATTGGATACGTCAATCACAATGGCCGCTCGAACCGCTGACAACCAGTCTCGCTGGGACCATGCTCGTGATGCAGCAACACGACTGATCGAGAGTGCCGGTGGGAACGACCGTTTCCTGTTGGCCGATACGTCCGGCCGGGTGGCAACGGCGATGACCGCTGACAGGGTGCAGCTCGGTGCCGCGCTTGAACGAATGACGCCGTTAGCCATCAGGCCCGTCTTTCCTCAGGTGGACGTGTCAGGTCGTGAAGTGATCGTTGTCTCCGACGGAATCGCTACACTTGATTTACCGCGGACAGCCCGTGTGTTGTCTGTCTTTGAGCCAGCTGACAATGTAGCGATCGCCGACTTCACGGTGGTCGCGCGTGCCGGTGAGCGCGAGGGCTATGATGGGCGGTTTGTTATTGCGAATCACTCTCTGGAATCGAAGTTCATCCGTCTGACGATTGAGGATAGTAGCGAAGTAGGCTTCATCGAGAATGTTACGGTCAACGGACGAGATACGATTATGCGCACGGTTGCGTTGAGCGGAAATCCGGTGGGTGTAATCCGCGCCAGAGTCACGACTGATGAGGATGTGCTTTCTGTCGACGATGAAGCGATTGATTACCTTCCACCACTGCGAGATACAACCGTTGCCTTGGTTACCGCGGGTAATGAATTTCTCGAAACGCTACTCGGACTTGATGGGCGAGTCGATCTTCGTGTGATCAGCCCTGATGTTTACAACGGTAACGAGGCGGTCGACCTCTACGTCTTTGACGAATTCGCGCCAAGTATCCAGCCGAGGCACCCTGCTTTGTTGTTTCGCCCGCCTGGACGGCCGTGGCTAGCTGCATCCGACCTTACGCCGCCGCTTCGTGCGTCGGCGATAGAGGTGACGAATTGGGATGAAGCCCATCCAATTTTGGAACATGTCTCCATGCTTGATGTGCGGATTACCGACGCACGACACCTCGAATTCGCTTCGACCTCTCCAACCACTCGGATTCTGGCGTCGGGTGGCCAGACACCTCTGGTTGTTGTCAACTCGGCTGTGCCAAAGTGGGTTGCGGTCAACTTTGCACTCGACGATTCGGACTTCCCAATGCATCCAAGTTTCCCGATTTTTATGCAGAATGTGTTGACTTGGTTTATGGGGGACAGGCTACCACTTCGGCGATCGGTCGGTACAGTGGATGTGCCGCTATCAGATGCGACGGTCGCGACAATCAACGGAGTGGATCTCACGACCTGGTCAAGGCTTGATAGCACGTCATTTGAGGCACCTGTGCCTGGACTCTACGTGGCGTCAGCCGGCGCAGCCCGCACTTACGTGGCGGTGAATTTACCGGCAGGCCTTTCAGACGTCAACGGTGTCACTCTAACGGGCCGAGAAAATATCGCTTGGGAGACCGGGTGGAGGCTATCAGGTGAACTGTGGAAGTATCTACTCGGCCTTGCCTTGGTTCTGGTCGTTTTTGAGTGGTGGACTTACCATCGACGAATCACCGTGTGATACTGCTTGGATGAGCTCCGTTAGCCTGAACACTGAGTGAATCATGAATATTGCCGTCGAGTATTACTGGCCGATCGTTCTATTGGTGCTAATACCAACAGTCTGGTGGGTCCAGCGGCGATCGTTCACTGGATTCACAGCGCACCAACGGGCTCTGCAGACGGTTGTGCGCTCAACCGTATTACTGTTACTTATTTTTGCTCTGATGCAACCGACATGGGAACGTTCCGGGCGTTGGCTATCGGTGGTCTATTTACTTGATCAGTCGGCCAGTGTATCCCCAGCATCAGCTGTAACGGCCTCGCAGTGGATCTCGGCGTCGACCCTTGAGGGCCAGCCCGATCACTGGCAGGCTATGACCTTCGGTGCCTCGACAGTTGCCTTTGACGATCTGGAAGCCGTTGAAGTGGCGATCAGTGGGCAAGCTGATTCCCCGTTATCGTCATTGTCGGATGATGCAGGGAGCACGAATCTTGAGTTGGCAGTGCGCGAGGCAGCACGAGTATTTGCGCCGAACCAAGTCAAACGCCTCGTCTTGATGACTGACGGGCACGAGACGAGCGGGAGTCTCATTGAGGCCGTGGGATTGCTTCAACAGCAAGGGATCGCTGTTTACACGATGCCACTGGACCCGAGAGACCTCGGTGATGGCTGGGTTGACGACGTGCGAATGCCCGACGTAGTGACCATCGATGAGCCGTTCGCCATCACTGTACGCGTCCTGGGACAGACCGATACGCCAGCGGTGGTCGAGGTCCTACACGACAACTCGGTGCTTGACGCCAAATCGATCCAACTCTCCTCAGAGCCACAGGAAATGACACTTAAGGGAAACCTCACTGAGGTCGGGTCAGCCGAGCTCGTCGTTCGTCTCCGTGCTGTTGAGGACGTAATGGCGCAAAACAACCAGCTCCGCCGATCGGTTGTTACCACTGACCGACCAAAGGTGCTCTATGTTGAAGGCCACGCTGAGAGTCAGCACTTTCTAACGAGAGCACTTGAAGCAGGAGGCCTGTCGGTCGACACAGCAACGGCGATGTCTTTGCCAGGCGATGCGGCGAGTCTAGAACCTTACGCGGCGGTGATTTTTAGTGACGTTGCTGCCGATGCCCTCGGCAGGGTGCAGATGGAGGCACTGTCAGGCTACGTGAGCGATTTCGGCGGCGGTTTCATTATGGCTGGCGGTGATGCGATGTATGGAGAGGAAGGGTACGCCGATAGTGTGCTCGAAGCTTTGCTGCCGATCACGTTCACCGTAAAGGAGCGACCGGAAGAATTCGCACTTATTATCGTGCTCGACAAGTCGTGGAGCATGGTGGGCGAGAAAATTGAGTTATCGAAGGAAGCCTCGAAAGCTGCAGTTGACGTGCTCGCCGATCACCATGAGATTGGGGTCGTGGCGTTCAACAACAGTCTTGACTGGCCTGTTCTACTCCAGCGCGCTTCGAACCGCGAGTGGATTAAGGACAGAATCAGTACGATTATGCCGAGTGGGCACACCAATGTGTATCCCGCGCTTGAGGAAGCCTTTCTCGGACTTGAAGGGAGCGAGAGTCGTCTGAAGCACGTCATTCTGTTGTCGGATGGTCGGACATATCCTGACGATTATGAAGGGCTCGTCACGAAGATGGCCGAGGCGGAGATAACTGTTTCAACGGTTGCGATGGGGCAGGAGGCAGACCGCGAATTGCTCGCTAACATTGCAGACTGGGGAGAGGGACGTGGCTATGTCGTGGAGGATGTGGGGGAGGTACCACAAATCTTCGCGCAGGAAACACGGCGCGCCGCAAGACCAACACTAGTCGAGGTGCCGTTTAGTCCGATTGTGGAGAAGTCGGTTGAAATGTTCAAGGGGATTGACTTCGCTTCTTCCCCACCCCTGCAGGGTTACCTTAGTACAAGGTTGAAGGAGACGTCTGAGGCGCTGCTTATATCGGAGGAGGACGATCCAATTCTGGCGCGATGGCAGTTTGGGCTCGGGCGAGCAGTTGCCTTCACCTCCGACGTTAAAAACCGGTGGGCGACCGAGTGGTTGGAGTGGCCGGGTTATGGCAAGTTCTGGACGCAGCTTGTAAGACAAACGATGCGCGGCTCGGACGATCGCTTCAGGGCACTCACGGTAAAACGCGAAGCGGACCGGGCACACATCACCGTCGACATTCCGCCCGCTGCTGGGGATGTGACCGCCCCGCCGACGGTTCGGTGGACTGTCGGCAACGGCATGACAACGACTATTAGGACTGAGCGCGTTAGCTCAGCATCTTATGCAGCTAGTGTCACGCTCGGGCCTGAGGACGACCAAACTTTTCAAACCGAACTACCCGATGGTTCAGAAGTTGCTCGATCGCTCCTCTATTCGTATCCGGCTGAGTATCAGTTCCGGCCGGCCAACGTCGAACTGCTTCAAGCCATTGCCCACGACACGGGTGGCGTGTTCGCACCGTCGCTGGAACAAATCTTTGAAGATGATGGGGTTCGTACGGTTCGGCCGATTGCCCTTTGGCCCTTTTTGGTGGCTTTGGCCTTGGCGCTCTACTTGCTCGACTTGCTCCTTAGGCGGATTAGACTGTTTGAGGCGAGTGCCGATCTCGCATCACCCTTCCAGTCCTGACAAGCTACCGAGGTCTCTTGTGGGCCCACGGCAACGAGACGTTTGGGGGACGACCTACTTCCCACCGGAAAATAGGCGAAAACGTTACATTTTCTCCTGTGGAGGCGCCGGTCCCTCGCTTTGTGCCTGTTGAACCAAGAAATCCTTGACCTTATTGCCTTTTTTCTAGACTCCTGCTCGTAGTATGATGCGTCCCGTGACCGGCTCGGGGGATTGATGCTGAGCCCTCGAAGCGAAGGGTTTCCTCGCCTACAGCGAGGTGGGAGTTTGTGTTGTTCGGTGTTGAACGTCCAGAGAGGTGATCGCACCTATGGCTGATATCGAGATCACTGAAGCAATTGATTCGGGAGTTTCGCGGCGAAACTTCATTAAGGGCGTCATTGCGGCGGGTGCCGCCGTGGGCTCGGCGAACTACATGTTCCGGGGCGTTGGTGCCGTCTTCGCTCAGCCGACCTCACCAGGTGCGGTTGAGCGCCTGATTACACTAACCGTCAACGGACAGCAGCGCCGCGTAGACGTTATGAAGCAAGAAACGCTGGCTATGACGCTCCGTTATAAGCTTGGTCTGACTGGAACAAAACTTGGCTGCGACCGTTCCGAGTGTGGAGCCTGCACGGTTTTGATAGATGAAGTCCCTCACTATTCGTGCTCGATCCTGACACAGAGCGTGCGTGGCCGTGATGTCAGGACGATTGAAGGGCTGGCTAACGAAGATGGCTCGTTACATCCAGTGCAGCAGGCTGTAGTTGACGAGCAGGGTTTCCAGTGCGCGTTCTGTATGACCGGGTTCGTTATGAGCGCAGTTGGTTATCTGCAGAAGAATGAGAATCCGACGCGCGCCGAGTTGGCGCACGGGCTCTCAGGTAATCTGTGTCGTTGCGCTGACTACGACAAAATCTTGACCACGATGGAGCGGGCTGCCGAGAACATGCGGCAGGCGTAAGCAGGGCCGCCGGCCCGGGGTAGGCCGCTGCGGTGCGCGCGCATTATTTAGGAGGAGGTAATCATCATGGCCGTGATTCGCGACATGATGCCCGTGTTTGAACTGTTCCAGCCGGCTAGTGTGGAAGATGCCACGGCGCTGCTCAGGGAGCATGGTGACCAGGCTTGGGTGATGGCTGGGGGTCTAGACTCGTTCGACTGGTTTAAGGACCGCGTGAAGCGGCCTTCCGTTGTCGTTGATCTTGGCGGTATCGAAACGCTTAAAGGAATTACGGCTACGGCTAATGGCTTAGAAATTGGCGCAATGACGCCACTGACAGAGGTTGTTGAACACCCGGAGGTCCGAGAACGCTACGGTCTTCTAAGTGAGGCAGCTTCACTCGTCGCGTCACCGCAGATCCGGAATCAGGGAACGATTGGTGGTAACAACACTCAGGACACGAGGTGCTGGTACTACCGGGATGGGTGGACATGTTATCGGGCTGGCGGCAACATCTGTTATGCCGACACGCCGACGTCGATGAACCGGGAGCACGCCATCTTTGGTGCCGACCGCTGTGTTGCTGTGAATCCGTCTGACACCGCGCCGGCGCTCATCGCGCTTGACGCGAAGATGGTGTTCCAGACTGCCGATAGTGAGCGCGTTGTTGATGCGGAGGACTATTTCATTGGGCCGAGTATTGACATCATGCGCATGACCGTCCTCCAGCCTGGTGAACTCTTGACGAAAATTCGCATTCCGTCGACTTGGGCTGGTGCGCAGTTTTACTTTGAGAAGGTGCGTGACCGCGAGGTTTGGGATTTCCCGTTGGTCAACGTTGCGTCGGCTGTGCGGGTGAGTGGGAGTACGATTGATGATGCGCGAGTAGCAGTCAACGGTACGGCACCGTATCCAATGCGGCTGGTTGCGGTGGAGGATGCGGTCCGCGGTGCTTCTCAGAGCGAAGCGACAGCTGAACTCGCAGGCGAAGTGGCCGTTCGTGGCGCGCGGCCCCTACGGCAGAACGCATACAAGGTTCCGCTTATGAGGAATCTGGTGAAGCGCTCGATTCGTGGAGAGGCGTAGATGAACTTTCTGACGTGGGGCACTGATCCATGGGGCCAGGAGGTCCTGATACGCATTTCGTGGGATTTACTGTACCTGGCATCTTTCCTGGGTGTGCTTTTTGTCGTCGGACACGCTGTGTGGATTGCGTTCTTCGTCAAGGAGGACGGTGCGCCGGTTGACGACGCCTCGGTGGCACACCTGCCAAAGAGAGTGGCGCGGCATTCGTTCGCGTCTCGAGCCTTTCACTGGATTATGGCAGTGACGATGCTGGTCCTGTTGTTCACCGGGTTCCTTCCGGTGATCGGCATCCAGTTTCCGTGGGTCACCATCCACTGGGTCGCCGGTGTGGTGCTCACGCTTTCGATCATTTATCACATCATCCACGCGTCATTCTGGCTGGACCTGGGGTCGATGTGGATTGGTCCCAAAGACATCACTGACGCGCTGTGTCGCTTTAAGCGTAGCGTTGGGCAGGACGCGCCGCCGCCGCGGAAGCACGCGAAATATCCCCTGGAGAACCGGCTCTACCATCAAGTCATCATGCTCACTGGTCTACTCGTGATCATTACGGGCCTGCTCATGACCGTCCGCATCGAGACGCCGCTCTGGGCTCGCAACCCCTACCTGTTCGCGGACCAGACGTGGGGCATGATCTATGTGGTGCACGGGCTGTCATCTGTCTCGCTGGTGACGCTCATCATCGCCCATATCTACTTTGGTATCCGCCCCGAAAAGCGGTGGCTCACGTGGTCGATGATCTTAGGTTGGATCGATCGCCGCCACTACAGTGAGCACCACGATCCTGAGCAGTGGGTCGCCCGCCCCGAGGGTGGTCCGGGCAAAGATTAGTTGTTTCGGTCTCGAGAACAAGCCTTGTCGAAAACGGCGAAAGACGAGTTGCACGAGCGGTGTAACGCCATTGAAGAGAGCTACGAGTACATGTTGGCGTATGCCGCCCAGGGAGTGTCTGGTGAGTCAGGTTCACAGACCGGCGGACAAATACGCGGCTACTTAACCGGGACCGACACTGCACTCACTGGCCTCGCTGACGTCTTTAGGAGTTTGGTGGCCGAGACGAAGGTTGAGTCGCCAGATGTTTATGAGGTATTTATCCAGATGCTCGAGCGCGACGCCCAAGACGCTCAGGCCGCAGTGCGACTCGCGCTCGCGCAGCCTGCGATCAGTTCGCAGCTCGTGGATAATCTGAATGCTTCGATCCACATCCGCACACTACTGACGGATTTGTTCTTGGTCGACGAAATACTGAAACAGCGCCTGGCCGAGAGCGATCACTCAAGCGCTTCCTAGCGCCAGTTCTAACGGTCTGCAGTCTTCCTCTTAGGGTTCTGTTTTCCAGAAAGCTATACCGCCTGCCTGCTTGCCGACTTCGACGTCACCGACGCGTTCCCGCGTCTCGATGTCGTAGATTTCAAGTCCACCGGGTCTCGAGCTTGAGGACCTAACCCCAGAATCCTCAGTTGGTCCCATAGATCTGACGGACACGACCCGATGTTGCAAAGTAGGTCCACCATCCAACCGCGTGCAAGGTGGTGAGGCAAAAGCGAACCCACTCGTCGCTCGGCGCGAGATTGGATGGCATGAGGGGCAGACTGGCTCGAGCCAACGCGAACACAACTGATGTTGCCAATGAAGCGCGAGCGAGCACAATTCCGATGCGATGCCGTCGAACAAGTGCCAAGGCGGCGGCGACGCCCAGCCCGCAGAAAAGAACCCGGACCGCGAGTACCGTTCCAGTGACTGGGTCACCATAAGCGAGGCCTCCGATTAATCTGGAGGCTTCGAGGATGAGACCGATTGGTCCTGCGAAGCCGAGAAGCCCGCAAAGTAGCCAAAGCCAGCTGGTGAGTTTAACCGTTCTTGGGTCGCCAGGCATACGGCTCACAACAGGACAAATTACCTGTTTCTCTGAAGTTTCGATTCCGGAATCAGAGGCAGGCGGCCGAATCCTGCAATAATATATCTATCGTGTCGGCGTCAGGCTGTCCAAAGGAGCGGCTAGGTCAGCCCCCATTTCTGAGGCGATCACTTCACGGTGCCATTTGTTAACGGCATCTAGACCACAGGCCTAGGCTTGTATCGGTCTTCGCGCCGGTCACAGGGAAAGGTTGCCTGCGAAAATTCTGCCGCCGAACGACGAAAGAGCGAACGGAATGTCGGAAGAATCTCAATTGAATGGTGTTCTCCAGAGCAGTGGGGAAGTGCGTTCGCAGCTCACCCAGGTGCTCGCCGGGCGGATTCTGCTGATGGATGGTGCGATGGGCACGATGATCCAACGATGCGGGTTGTCGGAGGCTGATTTTCGTGGCAATCGCTTTCGCACACATGAGCGAGACCTAAAGGGGGACAACGACCTCCTAGTCCTCACACGACCGGACGTAATTGAGAACATACATCACGAGTATCTCGAAGCTGGTAGTGACATCATCGAGACCAACACGTTCAACGGGACCTCAGTCTCACAAGCAGACTATGGCCTTGAGGCGATCGTCTATGAGCTGAACGTGGAGGCAGCCAGACTTGCTAAGCGAGCCTCGACTGTCTGGACTGGCCGAACACCAGACCGTCCGAGATTTGTGGCAGGTGCCATCGGTCCGACTAATCGCACCCTGTCGATCTCTCCAGATGTGGACGATCCGGCGGCTCGAACAATCACATTTGATGCGCTTCGTGACGCCTATGCGGAACAGGTGCGAGGACTACTTGATGGTGGAGTTGACCTCCTGCTCGTTGAGACGATCTTTGACACGCTCAACGCCAAGGCCGCGATTGTTGCGCTAAGTGAAGAGTTTGAGCAGCGCGGCTACGAAGTTCCGGTGATGTTGTCGGTAACGGTGACTGACCGCAGTGGTCGGACGTTGTCGGGACAGACCATCGATGCGTTCTATGTGTCTACTCGACATGCGCTCCCTTTTTCAGTTGGCATCAACTGCGCCCTTGGTGCCAGGGAAATACGCCCGTATCTGGCGGAGCTGTCGAATCAGGCTAGTACCTTCGTTAGTTGCTATCCAAACGCGGGCCTACCTAATGAATTTGGTGATTATGACGAACTCCCTGATGAAACAGGCCAACTGCTACGAGAGTTTGCCGAAAGTGGTTTGGTCAACATTGTTGGTGGCTGCTGCGGTACGACACCTGATCACATAAGGGAAATAGCGCAGGCCGTTTCAGGGCTGCCCCCCCGCGTTGTGCCGACGCCAGAGCACAGGACTCAGTTTGCCGGTCTTGAGGTACTGACGATTGATACTGATAGTAATTTTCAAATGATCGGCGAAAGAACGAACGTGACCGGATCTGCGCGCTTTGCTCGACTTATCAAGAGCGAGGAATATTCAGAGGCCAGTTCGGTCGCCATGGAGCAAGTCCAAGGTGGCGCCAACCTTGTTGACGTCAATATGGATGAGGCAATGCTCGAGTCCGAGCAGACGATGGCGCGTTTTCTGAATTTCATTGCTACAGAGCCAGAGATCGCAAGAGTTCCGTTCATGATCGATAGTTCCAAGTGGTCGGTCATCGAAGCTGGACTCAAGTGTGTCCAAGGTAAGCCGATCGTTAATTCAATCAGCCTCAAGGAAGGCGAAGCCGATTTTCTTCGAAAGGCGACGTTGGCCCAGCGCTACGGGGCTGGTGTCGTTGTGATGGCGTTCGATGAGGTCGGTCAGGCTGACACGGTGGAGCGTAAGGTCGAAATCTGTAAGCGTGCTCACCAACTATTAACTAAAGAGCTTGACTTCGACCCGCACGACATCATTTTTGATCCGAATATTCTGGCAGTTGCAACTGGACTCGAGGAGCATAACAACTACGCGATTAATTTCATTGAAGCCATCAAGGTTATTAAGGACGCGTGTCCCGGTGTCAAGGTGAGTGGTGGTGTAAGCAATCTCTCGTTTTCCTTTCGGGGTAACAACGTTGTTCGCGAGGCAATCCACTCGGCCTTCCTTTATCACGCTATTCGGGCCGGGCTTGACATGGCGATCGTCAATGCGGGGCAGCTTGTTGTCTATGAGGACATACCTCAGGAGCTGTTGCAGCATGTTGAGGACATCATTTTCAATCGTCGGCCGGATGCCACCGAGCGGTTGGTGACGTTCGCGAAATCGGTGAAGGGCGAAGGTACGACCCGAGAGGCCGATCTGTCGTGGCGAGAGAACTCTGTTGAAGCCAGACTATCGCACGCGCTTGTGCACGGTATTGTGGATTTCATTGATGGTGACGTGGAAGAAGCGAGACAGAAATATTTGCGGCCTCTGAAGATCATAGAGGGTCCGCTCATGCAGGGCATGAAGGTTGTCGGAGACCTGTTCGGGGCAGGCAAGATGTTTTTGCCGCAGGTGGTGAAAAGTGCGCGAGCGATGAAGAAGGCCGTGGCCTATCTTGAACCATTCATGGAGGCTGAAAAACACGCGTCAGGCAGTGACACGAAGCCGGTTAAGGTGGTGATGGCTACTGTCAAGGGTGACGTGCACGATATAGGGAAAAACATTGTTGGTGTTGTACTGAGTTGCAATAACTACGAGGTGGTCGACCTTGGGGTGATGGTGCCGTGCGACACGATCCTCCAGGAGGCGGTTGATGGGGGCGCCGATTTTATCGGTCTCAGTGGACTCATTACCCCGTCGCTTGATGAGATGGTCTATGTAGCCAAGGAGATGGAACGCCGAAACTTTTCGTTACCGTTGTTGATTGGTGGTGCCACGACAAGCCGGCAACACACGGCGGTTAAGATCGCGCCGGAGTACAGCCAGAGCACGGTCCATGTCCTGGACGCGTCTCGGGTGGTTGATGTTGTATCGAACCTGTTAAGTCCCACGGCCCGGGATGGGTTCGAAGCGGAGAACAGCCGTGCGCAGGCAGAGATTAGGAAGGCCTATGCCAACCGAAGCACGAAGCCTTTATTAACCTTCAAAGAATGTCGAGCCAATCGTCTCCGGTTTGATTGGACAACCGCCGAATTACCAGTGCCGTCGTTTACTGGTACGCGAGTAATAGACGATGTGCCACTGGATGAGCTCGTGCCCTACATCGACTGGACTTTTTTCTTCTCGGCGTGGGAACTCAAAGGGCGATTCCCTCAGATTCTTGACCATCCGAAGTATGGGTCAGCGGCTAGGGAACTATACGCTCACGCCCAGGCGCTCCTCGGCCGGATAGCAGATGAACGCCTCATTACGGCACGTGGGGTTTATGGATTCTGGCCGGCGGATGCCGATGAGGAGTCAATCGCCGTCTACACTGACACGGACCGAACACACGAGTTAGCTCGCTTTCCGATGCTTCGTCAGCAAGGGGTGATGGCTGACGGACGACCAAATCGATCTCTCGCTGACTATGTTGCGTCGCGTGACAGTAACCGCACCGACTATATCGGTGCCTTCGCTGTCACTAGCGGTTTGGGCGTGGAGGAGGTAGTGGCAGAATTTAAGCGAGACAATGATGACTACCACGCGATTATGGCGAAAGCCCTCGCTGACCGGCTGGCCGAGGCGTTCGCGGAGTACCAACACGCACGTGTCAGGCGCGAATGGCAGTACGGTGCAGCGGAGGAACTGACCCACGAGGATCTGCTCGCTGAGCGTTTCCGTGGTATCCGCCCGGCGTTCGGTTATCCAGCGTGTCCTGATCACAGCGAGAAGGTCAGGTTGTTTCGGGTACTCGATGCTGGGCGAGTGAGTATCAGCCTGACTGAGTCGTGCGCAATGATGCCAGCTGCCAGTGTGAGTGGGCTCTACCTTGGTCACCCGGAAGCGCGATATTTCACTGTTGGTCAGATTGGTCGAGATCAAGTGGAAGCCTACGCCACCCGTAAACAGCAGCCGGTGGATGAAGTCGAACGCTGGTTGACCCCGAATCTTGAGTAGGACACCTACTAGGTTTACCTTAGACTTGTGAGCGGTGATGGGGCCGATGAAATACCACATCAGGCAGCACTCGCTTCAGCAGGGTGCTCTGGAGATTCAGTATATCGAGGAGTATTTCGGTGAATTTCCCAGGCGGAAGACAGCGACCGAAGTGATTCAGCGTCTGGATGGTCGCGATCATCAAATCCTAATGGCCGAAGCGCCACTACCTAATGATCCAGCGACTGTTGTCCCTGTCTCCTACAAGGTAGCGCACGAACTAAGGCTCGAAGAGTCTGAACCGAAGCTCATAGATCTCGTTGTGCGGTTGACCAACTGTCTTGATTTTAACGAGCGGAAAATATTGTATAGCTGGATCGGGGCAACCCGTCGGGACTGGCGAGGTCAAGGGCATTTCCGCGCGCTCAGTGAAGAGCAGGAGGTCTGGGCACTAGACAACGGATTTGATGAGATTGTCGTGAAAACGAAGAATCAGTTCTATTCCATGAGAAGTGTGCTCGACAGTCTTGAGTTCAACGTTATTAAGTACGAGATCAATAAGCAAGATAACTGTGAATCGAAAGTCTATTTAAGCAAGCGACTCGCTCGAGAGGTTCTCAAACGTCACCAGAGCAGACGGTCCATTGTCCGGGTGTAGTCTCACTCTGCCAAGCTAGGTAGTACATATGAGATGCCTAGATCTGGTCGAACGATAACGGATTGGCTTTACCAACAATCGCTCTATTGGTCATTGGAAGCTGGTTGGTCGCCCTGTGCAAGCCGTGTTCGCGCCTTCTCAACATCTCGGTGAAAGACAAACAATGGATCGGCTGTATCTTGTTCGTCGGTGAAGTTGTAGTTTCGACCGCCGCGGACTTTTAGCTGCAACCTGTGATCGAGGTAGTCGATTTCGAATAACTCAACTTGGTCGAGCGGCACCGAAAATGCATCATCATGGGCGGTCTGGTAGTGGAAGCCCTGAAGGTTTGCCACCAGTTGTCCTTGGCAAGAACCAAACCGATGCTTATGAATGACGTCGACCGTCTCGTCGAGTCGCACAACTCGAAACTCGATGTTTAGTTCGACTGGCGTGTCAGAAATGTCGATGGTTCTGGCGATCCCTTCGTAGCCTTGTGCCGCAACGTTCAACTGGTGCTGCCCGGGTTCGAGGTTAGCCATGTCCAGCGGTGTATTGCCCAAAAATCTACGATTAAGGAAAACCTGTGCTCCGGTGACATCACTGGTCACTCGGAGGATATGGGTTGGTGGAAGTGGTTCAGGAGTTGGTTCTGGTTCGGCTGGCGGCGGTGTTGGGCGAACAGGCTCAGGTTCTGGTTCGGATTCAGGAGTGGGTTCTGGCGTAGGTAACGGTGTTGGAACGGTTTCAACAACATCCGCCTGTGGCTCCTCCTCAGGTGACAAAAAAAGAAAATAAGAACCGACGGCAACGGTCATAAGAAGTAGCAGGACGACGCGCCGTCCGCTAAGGCTAAACGAATTACCGCCTCGGTCTGAGCTAGTAGATGAATTTTCATCAAGAAAAGCCATAGACTCATGCTAGCACGTGCGGGGTGAAGATTCGTGAGCGACCGAGGCAACCGGTTACCATATGGAGCCATCCGACTGTCTCGGAGTGGCCGCTAGAGACTTAGGATACGATCGATGCCTATGACATTCTGTCGTCACGTGGAACGACCCCGAGCGGTTATGGCAGCAGTGATTATGTGGTTGCTGTGCTTCAACCCATCTGCGATCGCCCAAGACGTGCCACCCAAATTTGTAACACCTTTCAGTCTCGACGAGATGACTGCCAAACAGGCCGTCATTAAGACCGATCGAGGCCAATTTATTATCGATCTGTTACCCAAGGCTGCGCCGAACCACGTTGGGTATTTCATCAAATCAGCAAGAGAAGGGGTCTACGACGGTACGATTTTTCATCGAATGGTACGGCACGGGATTGTCCAAGGTGGAGACCCCTTAACAAAAGATTTGGACAAGGCCGAGTCCTACGGCCAGGGTGGACTTGGTGTTCTCGCCCTTGAAATAAGTGATGAGAGGCACACGCGTGGTGCAGTGTCGGCTGCTCAGGTTCCGAGTGAGCCTGACAGTGCAGGGTCACAGTTCTTTATCAGTGTTGTAGACCAACCTGCACTTGACGGCAGTTACACGGTCTTCGGTCGAGTTTCAAGAGGGATGAATCTCGTTACTGAGATTTCAGAGGCTGATACCGACAAGGAGGGCAAGGCCATAGAACGGATTGCTATCCATGCTGTTGCCATCCGCGACAAGCCATCGCCACAGCCGATGCCGTTCTCGCAGGACAGCGTTGAGGAGCTTGCTGCTTACCGAGTGGTCCTTGCGACTACCTCAGGGACAATCACGATCGAATTCATGCCCGAGATTGCACCCGAGCACGTCCGAAACTTTTTACGACTCGCTTCAGCTGGGGTGTTTGATGGGATGTCAATCCACCGGGTTGTTGAAGGAGCACTCATTCAGACTGGTTGGCTTGGTAGCCGAGATCGCCCCCTGGACGAGAACCAAGAGCGCCTTGTTACGAACCTTCAGCCAGAATTCTCAAACACTGCGCACGTTCGCGGGATTGTTTCCATGGCCAGGGGGGACGACCCGGCTAGTGCGTCGACTTCTTTCTTTATCTGCACAGCCACGGTGAGTTCACTCGACGGGAACTATACCGTGTTTGGCCGAGTGGTCGACAGTATGGCGACCTTGGACTCCATTGAATCGCTGCCACTGAATGGTGAGAGTCCCTTGGAACGAGTTGAAATTCTCGCTGTGCAGGTCGCACGCTAACTAGTAGGGACCGTTGTTCTGGATGAGACCCTGTGAGTAAACCAGATTTACGCTGATGAACCCAGTCATCCGCTAGAGGGGCTGACCGTCATGGTGACTCGGCTTTAATAGTTCAAGTGAGGCACGTTCAGCCACGCCTTCTGTCTTTAGTGCAGTTCACTCTGCTTCACCTCTCTTCCTGCAAACGGAGGCCGCAGTCTTCTAGCTACGTCTATCGATGCGAGTATCGCGCGTTCAGAAACGTTAAGGTGTTAACGACGAATCGTAGTTCATCATAAAGGTGAAAAATTTGGAGACCTCTACCATGTCATCACCAATGAATCGAATACGGTGCGAATCGACACGTTCAACTTCTGGTAGGTAGGCTAGAAGCTGCGACGGACGGTAGTTCTTAAACGTTACGTCGAACTCAATGGGTGTTGACGGGTTGTATGGTGAGAACTCCACGATACGGCTGACGGCATTACGAGCCTTCTCCCGGATCAATGCCCGTCCGGCTAAAGGGTGGAGTGTGCGAGCCGAATGAAAACCGTAAGACCATTTCACGACAGCTCCCTCGATGTCACCGATTACAGATCGCACCTCCTCCACAGCCGCGTCATCACCGGAGACCATGATGACCGGTACGCCGAAGTGACCAGCGATGCTCGCGTTGAAACTACCCTCGGTCATCTCAACGCCGTTGACGTGTACCGCTGCAAGTCTGGCACTCGAAGTAGTGTGGGCGCGGACACCGTTCGGGTTAGTTGTGCTCGAATGGTAGCCGATGAAGATGACGCCATCGAACGTCTCGTCAATTCCCTGCATCATGCCAAGGGGGCGAGGAAAAGACCGAACGATCTGGACATCTTCAGGAAGTTCGTCAATTAGCAGATTCTGTCCGTTACCATGGGAGTCACTTACCAAGATTTGGTCGGCGCCGGCTTCCCGCGCACCTTCGATGGCCGCGATGACTTCCTCAGTGAGGAATTTTCTAAAACGTTGGTATTCAAATCCGCTCGGTCCCAGCTGCTCACTGCTGACTGCTCCAGTGACACCCTCCATATCGGCGGAGATATAGATTTTTAAGCCTCCTTGTTGCCCGTACACATGGCCTATGAGCATCAACCACAGAAAGGCCACTAGAAAAGCGTCTCGCTTTCGTGTTCCTTTATTCATGTCGCACCCTCCTTCAGTCTTAGTCCGACGCAAAATACTCAGTTGCGATCCTGTTTCCTCTTAACTAGGTGATGAGAGTAACGGTTCCCGTGGGGTGTTACCAGTGTCTAATGACCACCCACGGTCAGCCCACAACCGCCCCCGGTAGATTTATCCAGTGCCGGTGGATCCCTGTGGTCACCACTCAGGTATAGTGGGCTTCCTTCTATGTTGGCAATCGAGATATCCAGGCCGGGTGGACCAGAAGTTCTCACTGCAGTCGAACGGCCGAAACCAATACCAGGCCGCAGTGAAATCTTAATTGCCGTGACGGCGGCCGGTGTAAATCGGCCGGATATTATGCAGCGGCAGGGGAAGTACCCGCCACCGCCTGGAGTGTCAGACCTGCCGGGATTGGAAGTCGCAGGAACTGTAGCTGGGTGCGGACCCGATGTTAACAACTGGCACGTTGGTGACAAGATATGTGCACTTGTTCCCGGGGGCGGTTATGCGGAGTACTGCGTTGCCGAGGCATCGGTCGCGCTGCCGATTCCCACCGGTCTTGATTTCATTTCCGCTGCTGCGTTGCCAGAGACCTACTTCACGGTCTGGACTAATGTCTTCGACCGTGGGCAGCTGAAACCTGGAGAGAGTGTCCTTGTACACGGCGGGTCCAGTGGTATTGGGACGACTGCAATTCAGCTAGCGTCGGCGTTTGGCGCTCGGGTGTTTGCCACGGCTGGTACGGCCGACAAATGCGCCGCCTGCAAGCGCCTGGGCGCTGAACAGGCTATCAACTATCGTGACGAGGATTTTGTCGAAGTAATTAACACGGTAACTAGTGGCAATGGTGTCGATGTGGTACTGGATATGGTTGGTGGTGACTACACACCGCGCAACATTCGCGTGTTAGCCCCGGATGGTCGTTTAGTGCAGATTGCGATTCTTGGCGGGCCGAAAACAACAATTAACTGGATTCCGATTATGCAGAAGCGACTAATGCTGACAGGATCCACACTAAGGCCCCGTCCCACCGCTGAGAAAGCTGCGATTGCACAGGCTCTACATCAGAATGTGTGGCCTCTCATCGAGCAGGGTCAGGCGCAGCCAGTTATTTATGCGACGTTTACTCTGAAAGAAGCCAGCAAGGCGCACCAACTGATGGAGACCAGTGCGCACATCGGCAAGATCATTCTAACTTCCTAATCAGCAATCACTCGCAAGCACTGTGTACCTGAAACAACGGTGTAGGGGCCTAGGGCTCACTAGTCGATGTCGAAAGACGTACGCGGCCAACGCCGTTTTCAAACACAACCGTCGTTCCAAATGGTTTAGACAGTCTCGCGATGTCGCCTATGATTTTCTCGCCGAGTTTATCGTCGGCAAACATCGGACGACCTCTGACAGTCCGCGGTGTACCGAATCCTAACGTGATTGGGTGGAGACGGAGTTCCGCTAAACGTTTGCCGTCCCATTCAGCGACTGCGACGATCGATTCCCAGATTTCCTGCTGTGCAGGGAACCCTCGTGTGTCATTGTCATAGCGCCGATCGTTGAAATCAGCGATGTGTGCGTTACCGTCTAAATTGTAGGGCTCATAGTTCTCGCTTGGCAGTCGCAGTAACGTTTCGTTTTGAAAGAGGAAGTTCGCGAGGCTGTAAATGATCGGCTTACCATTCCGGATTTCAATCCCACGCACAACGTGTGGACCATGTCCGATGAAAAGATCGGCGCCCGCGTCGATCATGGCGTGGGCAAAGGTAGTCAGAAACTGTGCTGGCACGAACCGGTCACCAGCACCTTCGTGGGCATGGATGGTTAAGATCGTGTAATCGGCCTGCCGACTGGCGTTGGTCACGACAGCCGAAATTTCTTTCACGTCTTGGGGATCTGGTTCGGTCAACACGTCCGGAGCGTCTCCGACGATAAAACGGTTGCCACGGAATGTAAGCTCGTCATCTACGGCGGGTACGGTAAATCCCAGTTCCAGCATGGTGCCCCGGAGCGATTCGAATCGGTCACGTGTGACGACGTAGGTTGTTGAGAAGCGAAGAGGATTGAGGCCAGGTCTTGCCGGTACATCGCCACGTGTTCGCCCGGCCCGTGAATGATCAGGAAACGTTGATGCAACCGAGATCAGTGCCACACGAGCCTCGGTCGTTTCGAGGAATCGGGCCTCACGTGCCTCAGCCAGACTATGTCCGACACCAGCCTGCGTGAGTCCTGCGGCCTCAACATAGTGCGTGGTCAGGTCCATGCCTAACGTGCCATAGTCTCCGGTATGGTTGTTCGCACGGGCAACCATGTCGAATCCCGCCCAGACCAGTTCATCTACTAGGGCCGGCGCAGCACGCATATAGGTTCCCCCGCTCTGGTGCATCGGGTAGGGTTCGTAGTCATGGAACAGCATCTCGAGGTTTGTAAATGCAATGTCGGCTCCTCGAAGAAGCTCTACCATGTCCAAGAATTCAGGTTCTTGATAGACCGAGAGACGCCGGGTGATGATGGAGTCTCCGGTAAGGGCCATTGTGAAGCGGTCTTCACTGGTGGGCTGAATCGAGTGTAAGTCTCTCCGGCCCTGCGCGGCTGCCAGCGTGGTTGTAGCTAGCGCTACGGCAATGAGCGTGAGCTTGCGGAGCGGCATTGGATGTCTCCTTGGTCGGCCTGAGTGTGTCGAAATGATCAGATCGGGATTGTAGCGCAGTTTTCAAGAATCGAAAGAGCACTGCGAGAGGGGAGGAAGACCAGTTATGAAACCGGTAATTTGGGAAGACATTTCAGTCGAGCGTATCTCCGATTCCGTTCAACGGCGCGTTTTGTGGGGAGATAAGGGCACCTTTGCCCAGTCGACCCTCGCCAGTAGTACCCACGTTGCGAAACATCGGCATTCGGCTGAGCAGTTCACGTGCATCATTAAGGGCGCGATACGCCTCAACGTTGACGGCCAAGAGGTGTTGCTTAAAGCGGGAGAAATGCTCGTGATACCCGCGAACGTCGAGCACGAGGCATGGGTGGTTGAGGACTGCGTCGTGTGGGATTTTTTCACCGAACGGCGAGACGATTGGCAAGAGGGCATCAACCAGTACCTGGATAGCGACTGACCAGGTGTTCAACTGTCTACCGGTTCTTAACAGTTCCAACGTGGAACAAGTTCGCGAGCCTTGGGACAGCTCGGTTGATTATCAGGCCGGTTATGAGGAACGGCACCGCTGGGGGCAGCAAGGTTATTGCTATCGGGCGTCGGCGCTGTTGATAATGTTGCGCAGGATGCCGACTCCTTCCAGTTCCACTTCGACGACGTCGCCTGGTTGCATACCCTGGGTCTCTCCAGGCGTTCCCGTGTAAATGACGTCTCCAGGCTCTAGCGTGACGAATTGACTGACGTAACTGACAATCTCCGATGAATCAAAAAAGAGGTCACTTGTCCGCTGAGACTGACGGACCTCGCCGTTCAACCTAGTCTGGAGTAACAGATCGTCTGGGTTCAAACCGCGCACGAGGACTGGCCCAAGGGGACCAAAGGTGTCGGAACCCTTTGCTCGAAACCATTGGAGATCGTTGGCCTGCCAATCCCTTTCACTAACATCGTTTCCAGCCGTCACACCGAAAACATAGTCCAGTGCTTCTTCCCGGGACACGTGTTTTGCACGTCGGCCAATCACGAGCACCATCTCCCCCTCGTAGTGCACGTTTCTGGCTCCAGGGGGGAAGACGATCTCTTCGCCCGTAGCAATCAGGGACGTTGGGTATTTGGCAAACAGTCCGGGATATAACGTCGGCTCACGCTCGCCAAGATGACTCCGGTAGTTGAAGCCGACCGCAATGACTTTAGATGGTTGAACAGGAATGAGCAGTCTTGCGTCGTCTAGCGCCACAGTCTGGCCGGTGAGTTCCACTGTTTCAAAGATGTCGCCGCGCAACTCGTGAATTTCTCTGCCCTTAAGCACCCCGTAGGATTCGGCCCCTTCGTGGGCATAACGCACGTATTTGGTGATGTCCTGGGCTGTGAGGGATGCGGTACAGATGAAGCTGACACAAGCCGTTGCAATGAACTGTCGCATGATTCCTATTTCCTTATCTCGAAAATATTCGTTCCATATACCATCAATAACGCCTGTCTAGCCCAAGGTGTCCTACAGCAATCCAATCACTTGCGGGAAATGCTTTATGGTCAGCCGATGTCTCGTCGTTTGGCCACGCCGCTCACTGTGTCGTACACGACGTAGCTAGCTACTCCTGTCAGTCCGCCATAGACCTCTCCAGGGTTCACTATCAACGTATCACCAT